>NZ_RZTF01000668.1:0-1838 GCF_004023175.1 Mesorhizobium sp. M7A.F.Ca.MR.362.00.0.0 | reverse complement strand
GTCCAGTTGCGCCGCCGCCCGCCATCAATGTCGGCGAGTTTACGGACCTCGGCAAAGCCGTTTTGCAGGCCGGTCGCCGAGAGGCGGTTGCCCCGGGGAACTGAGGAAAAAGGCCTGGCCCTTGGGCATGGGAAAAGCGGCATCCCGCTCATGGACGTAGCGACGAAGGGCAGCTTGGGTCGTCGTGTGAACTGGAACGAGCCGGTCCTTGCGGAACTTCGTCTTCCGAATGAGGAGAATCCCGTTGGCCAGATCAACGTCGGAACGATCAAGTCTGACCACTTCGCCTATCGCAGCCCCGAGCTCGCCAATAATCCGATCAGCGTGGCCATTGTCCGCCCCTTGAGAAGGATTCCCGGCGAGATGCGGCGGCATGCGTCGATGAGTGATGCCAACTCGGCCTCGCTGAGAATGCGCGGAGGCGGAATCGCTCTGGATCTGGGGAAAGCTCTGCGCTCCGGGCGCCGTAGACGGCGAGATACTCGTAAAACCGGCGAAGCACGCCATGGCGAATTGCGCGGCTGTTCGCGGCGCCGCTGAACGACAGGACGAAGTCCAGCGCCATCGTCCGGGTAGCGGGCGCATCGAGCTGAGCGCGCCCAACGTAGCGGACGAAAGCCCGCAACGTGCCGGCTTGCTTGCTGAAGGCGGATCAGAAAGCATCACAGTCTTCTCATCACCGGGCCGGCGGGCGTCGGCAAGAGCTGGCTGGCCTGTGCGCTTGGCCACAAAGCTTGCCGAGAGGATTTCTCCGTCGCCTATCACCGCGTTCCCCGGCTGTTTGCAACGCTTGCCCTCGCGAGAGGCGACGGACGTTATGGCCGGATCCTCAAGCAACTCGCCAAAACCGACCTTCTCATTCTCGATGACTGGGGACCGGAAAAACTCAATGATGACCAGCGGCGTGATGTGCTTGAGATCATTGAAGACCGCTACGAACGCCGATCGACAATCGTCACCAGCCAGTTGCCTCTGGATCGCTGGTACGAGATCATTGCAAACCCAACCCTGGCCGATGCCATCCTGGACCGCCTCGTTCACAACGCCTATCGCATCGATCTCACCGGGGAAAGCATGAGCGTCTGAAACAGCGCAAGCTTGACCGGAAACGAAACCCAATCCAAACATCAACGAGACCCAGGATCAGTCCGAAAAATGGCCGGCTTCAAATCGGAACACCGGCCGGAATGAAATCGGAATGACTGGCCGGCTTCAAATCGGAATCGATGGCCGGCTTCGTTGGAATACGCAGCGCAGCCTCGCTACCGTGCCATCCTCTCGCAAGGCGGCCTTCGCCGGGCTTCGGCGGAGGCGTACGGAGTTGGCGGCGTGCGACAAACTATGGGACCATCATGATTGATCTCGAGCGTCGCTCGGTTGTCGACATACTGGACGATCGCAGCGTCGAGAGTGCGGCCAAGTGGCTGCGTGACCATCCTTCCGTCGAGGTCGTCAGCCGGGACCGCGCGGCCTTTATGCGCAGGCCGTCCGAGAAGGCGCACCGCAGGCCCGGCAGGTAGCCGATCGGTTTCATCTGATCCAGAACCTTCGCTCGGCAATCGGCAATCGACAAACAGATGAGCTCTTCTGGACATGCCACGGGCAGGGCCATCCTGTCGGAGGACGCAATTGTTGACGCTGCCACACATCCCCGGCGCACCCGTCTCGCACATAGGCAATCTCGCCGGGAGATATTCGAAAAGCTCCGCGCTTTGCGCGAAGAGGGTCTGTCCTACAGCGAAATCGCGAGGCAGACCGGCTATGAACGTCGCAGCGTAGCGAATTGGCTCAAGTTCAAGGTTCCCGCCAGACAGGCGGCGAGCAGCACTGAACCCCAC
>NZ_RZTF01000667.1:0-1855 GCF_004023175.1 Mesorhizobium sp. M7A.F.Ca.MR.362.00.0.0 | reverse complement strand
CCTACGAGGCCAACCTTCAGGTGGTCAAGCAGGCCCGCGACCTGATTTCCATGACCATCGACCTGATGAGGAACCAGTAATGATCAGCGGTATCGGAGCGCTTCAGTTCAAGCCGTCGATCGGCGGCGACGACGCGGCCACAAGCCTGCTCCAGGGCGGCGCGACACCCTCGGCCGGCGGCACCATCGGCACCTCCTTCGCCGAGGCGCTGAGCCAGGCAGCCTCCAAGACCGTGAACACGCTGCAGAATGCCGAGCAGGTATCGTTGCAGGCGCTCAAGGGCAACGCCGACACCCGTCAGGTGGTCGACGCCGTGATGAGCGCGCAGCAGGCGCTTCAGACCGCCGTCGCCATCCGCGACAAGGTGGTTTCCGCCTATCTCGAAGTCAGTCGAATGGGCATCTGAGGAATTCCGCCATGAAAGCACTCGCCATCGCCGCCACCGGCATGAATGCCCAGCAGACAAATCTGGAAGTCATCGCCAACAACATCGCCAACATCAACACCACCGGCTACAAGCGCGCCCGCGCCGAATTCTCCGACCTGCTCTATCAGGTCGACCGCACGCAAGGCGTGCCCAACCGCTCCAACGCCTCGCTGGTGCCGGAGGGCGTCTCGATCGGCCTCGGCGTCAAGACGACGGCCGTGCGCAACGTGCACACCCAGGGCGAACTGACCAGCACCGGCAACAGTTTCGACCTGGCGCTGACCGGCAGGGGCTGGTTTCAGATCGAGGGTGCCGACGGCGGCACGCTCTACAGCCGCGCCGGAGCTCTCAATACCAACGCCACCGGCCAACTCGTGACGGTCGACGGCGCTGCCGTCATTCCGGCAATCAATGTCCCCGTGGATGCCGTCGAGGTCATCGTCAACAAGACCGGCCAGGTCTTCGCCCGCATCGACGGCCAGACCGACCTGCAGAACCTCGGTCAGCTTCAGATCGCCAACTTCGCCAACGAGGCCGGCCTGGCGCCGCTCGGCGACAATCTGTTCCAGGAAACCACGGCTTCGGGGCCGGCGAATGTCGGCGTGCCTGGCGATCCCGGCTTTGCCACCATCCAGCAGGGCTATCTCGAAGCCTCCAACGTCGACCCGGTCAAGGAAATCACCGAACTGATCTCGGCGCAGCGCGCTTATGAGATGAACTCCAAGGTCATTCAGGCCGCCGACGACATGGCCTCCGTGGTCTCCAAGAACATCAGGTAACGCATGATGTCGACGCCCGGCCTCCTGTCCGCATTCCGCCGCACCGCGCTCGTCCTTGCGCTGGTGACCGGCACGATGCCGGCTTTTGCCCAGGAATCGGCCAACCAACCGGCCACCCGGATCGCCAGCAATCAAGCTGGCGGCGAGGTGGTGCTTATTCCGAGCCGGGTAATCTATCCCGGCGAGACCATCAACCTGGCTGCCCTGAAACAGGTCACCCTTGTCGTCGGCAAGCACAAGCCGGAGGCGGTCGCCACGCGGGCCGAAGAACTGGATGGCAAAGTCGCCAAGCGCACGCTGCTGCCCGGCCGCTACATTCCTTCCACCGCCATCCGCGAGGCCTGGCTGGTCGAACAGGGTGCTTCCGTGCAGATCTTCTTCATCGCCGGCGGGCTGACGATCTCGGCCACCGCCGTGACGCTGCAGCCGGGAGCCCCGGGCGACCTCGTCAAGGTTCGCAACATCGACAGCGGCAAAATCCTGTCCGGCACGGTGATGGCGGACGGAACCATCCAGGTCAGCGCGTCATGATACGCGGGCTTACCCTGATGCTGGCAGCCGTGCTTGGCCTGCAGCCGGCGCTGGCCGACGGCCTGACGTCGAAGGCCAAGCGCGAGCTCGCCGCCAAGAATGCGGACAGGAGGCCGCG
>NZ_RZTF01000666.1:0-1856 GCF_004023175.1 Mesorhizobium sp. M7A.F.Ca.MR.362.00.0.0 | reverse complement strand
TTCTCGACCATGCCTCGCTGACCTTGCCGGCCGGCACCAAGGCCGGCCTTGTCGGCCGCAACGGTACCGGCAAGACGACCCTGTTCAAGGCCATCACCGGCGATTTCCCGTCCGAGACAGGCTCGATCAGCCTGCCGAAGAGCACCCGCATCGGCCAGGTGGCGCAGGAAGCGCCGGGCACCGAGGATGCGCTGATCGAGATCGTGCTCAAGGCCGATCTCGAACGCACGGCGCTGCTCGAAGAAGAAAAGACGGCGACCGATCCGCACCGCATCGCCGACATCCATATGCGGCTGGCCGATATCGACGCGCACTCAGCCGAATCCCGCGCCGCCACCATTCTCGCAGGCCTGGGCTTCGACGACGCTGCGCAACGGCGTCCGGCCTCGTCCTTCTCCGGCGGCTGGCGCATGCGCGTGGCGCTTGCCGCGGTGCTGTTTGCCGAGCCCGACCTGCTGCTGCTCGACGAGCCGACCAACTATCTCGATCTCGAAGGCACGCTGTGGCTGGAAAACTACGTGTCGAAATATCCGCACACCGTGCTTTTGATCTCGCACGACCGCGACCTGCTCAACCGCGCCGTCAATTCGATCGTCCACCTCGACCAGAAGAAGCTGACCTTCTGGCGCGGCGGCTACGACCAGTTCGAACGTCAATATACAGAGCAGAAGGAATTGCAGGAGAAGGGCCGGGTCAAGCAGGAGGCCGCGCGCAAGCATATGGAATCCTTCGTCGAGCGGTTCCGCGCCAAGGCCTCCAAGGCCAGACAGGCACAGTCGCGTATCAAGGCGCTGGAGAAGATGAAACCGATCGCGGCCCTCGTGAACGATTCGGTGCGGCCGTTCTCCTTCCCCGAGCCGGTGAAGACGGTGGCCTCGCCGATCGTGGCGCTGAACAACGTCAATGTCGGCTACACCGAGGGTCAGCCGATCCTCAAGAAGATGACGCTGCGCATCGACGCCGACGACCGCATCGCGCTGCTCGGCGCCAACGGCAACGGCAAGTCGACCTTCGCCAAATTGCTGTCCGGCCGGCTCAAGCAGGAGAGTGGCACCATGACGGTGGCGCCCGGGTTGAAGGTGGCGATCTTCGCCCAGCACCAGCTCGACGACCTCCGGCCGGACGAAAACGCCTACGAGCATGTCCGCCGGCTGATGCCGGAGGCCCCGGAATCGAAGGTGCGCGGCCGCGTCGCCCAGTTCGGCCTCACGACCGAGAAGATGAACACCGCCGCCAAGGATCTGTCGGGCGGCGAGAAGGCGCGGCTGCTGATGGGGCTGTCGGCCTTCGAGGGGCCAAACCTGTTCATCCTCGACGAACCGACAAACCATCTCGACATCGATAGCCGCGAATCGCTGATCCATGCGCTGAACGAATTTCCCGGCGCCGTGATCCTGATCTCGCATGATCGCCATCTGCTGGAGGCAACCGCCGACCGCCTGTGGCTGGTCAAGGACGGCGCGGTCAACCCCTATGACGGCGATCTCGAGGACTACAAGACGCTGGTCACCGGCGTCTCCGGCGACCGCCGCGGCAAGCGCGAGGCCGACAAGGCGTCAAAAGCCGACCGCCGCCGCGATGCGGCGGCTCGCCGCGCCGCCTTCGAGCCGCTGGCCAAGGAGATCCGCGCCACCGAAGCGCTGATGGACCGCATTCGCAAGCGCATCGACGGCATTGAGGACGAACTGGCCAATCCGGCGGTCTACGAGAAGGATCCCTCGACGGCGACACGGCTGGCCAAGGAGCGCTCGCAACTGGCCCAGACGCTGGCCGGCCACGAGGAAAAGTGGCTGACCATGTCGGCAGAGTATGAGGAAGGCACGGCGGAGTGATTACCCTCCCCCTTGTGGGGAGGG
>NZ_RZTF01000665.1:457-1858 GCF_004023175.1 Mesorhizobium sp. M7A.F.Ca.MR.362.00.0.0 | reverse complement strand
CTATACGGGGAGAAGATGCCGGCAGGCAGATGAGGGGCGGCGCCAGCCTGCAAAACAAGGCACCAGACGATGCTCCTCACTTCGCCACCGCCACAAAGTTCGGCTCCAACGCAATGAAAAAAGGCCGCCGGGTCGCCCCGGCGGCCTTTTTTGCCTGAGATTCCTGCCGCCGCGCTTACTGCGCGGCGGTTGTCATGTCGGCCAGCATCGGCTCGGCGACTTCCGCACCCGAGGCCTTGCGGCGCTCGTCGATGATCAGTTCGTCGCGCGAGGTGGCGATGCGCCGGATCTGGCTCATCGTGCCGCCGGTACCGGCCGGGATCAGCCGGCCGACGATGACGTTTTCCTTCAAGCCCTGCAGCATGTCGGTCTTGCCGGCAACCGCGGCCTCCGTCAGCACCCGGGTCGTCTCCTGGAAGGAGGCGGCCGAGATGAAGGACGGCGTCTGCAGCGATGCCTTGGTGATGCCGAGCAGCACCGGCAGGCCTTCGGCCGGCTTCTTGCCGTCCTCGACCAGACGCTCGTTGACCTCTTCCAGTTCGATCACGTCGACATGATCGCCCGGAATGTAGGTCGAGTCGCCCTGCACCGTGATCTCGACCTTCTGCAGCATCTGGCGAACGATCACCTCGATGTGCTTGTCGTTGATCGACACGCCCTGCAGACGATAGACTTCCTGGATCTCGTTGACGAGGTAGGAAGCAAGTGCCTCCACGCCCTTGATCGCCAGGATGTCGTGCGGCGCAGGATTGCCGTCGAGGATGTAGTCGCCCTTCTCGATGACGTCGCCGTCTTGGAGATGGAACGGCTTGCCCTTCGGGATCAGGTATTCGACCGGCTCAAGCGTCGAGTCATGCGGCTCGATGATGATGCGACGCTTGTTCTTGTAGTCGCGGCCGAAGCGGATCGTGCCGTCGATCTCGGCGATGATGGCGTGATCCTTCGGACGACGTGCCTCGAACAGCTCGGCAACACGCGGCAGACCGCCGGTGATGTCCTTGGTCTTGGCGCTTTCCATCGGAATACGCGCCAGCACGTCGCCGGGGCGAACCTGCGAGCCCGGCTCGACCGAAAGAATGGCCTCGACCGAGAGCAGGAAGCGGGCGTCGCCGCCCTTCGACAGCTTGCCGACCTTGCCCTTGGCGTCCTGGATCGCGATCGCCGGCTTCAGGTCGTTACCGCGTGGCGTCGAGCGCCAGTCGATGACCTCACGCTTGGTGATGCCGGTCGACTCGTCGGCCGTTTCCTGAACGGAAATGCCGTCGACCAGATCCTCGTACGACACCCTGCCCTCGATTTCAGTGAGGACCGGACGGGTGTAGGGATCCCACTCGGCGATACGCTGGCCGCGCTTCACCTTGTCACCATCGTCCACGAAGATGCGCGAACCATAGGTGAGGC
>NZ_RZTF01000665.1:0-447 GCF_004023175.1 Mesorhizobium sp. M7A.F.Ca.MR.362.00.0.0 | reverse complement strand
CGTCGGAGTTGCGCACCACGTTGCGGTTGCGGATCTCGACCTTGCCCTCATACGAGGCTTCAAGGAACGAGCTGTCCACGACCTGCGCGGTACCGCCCATGTGGAAGGTACGCATGGTGAGCTGCGTGCCCGGCTCGCCGATCGACTGCGCCGCGATGACGCCGACGGCTTCGCCCTGATTGACCGGGGTGCCGCGGGCCAGATCGCGACCGTAGCAGACCGCGCAGACGCCAACCCTGACTTCGCAAGTCAGTGCCGAGCGGATGCGGACCGACTGGACGCCGGCCTTTTCGATCTGTTCCACGTCACGCTCGTCCATCAGCGTTCCGGCCTTGACCAGGATCTCGCCCGACACCGGATGGGTGATGTCGTCGAGCGACGTACGGCCCAGCACGCGCTGGCCGACCGAAGCGACGACCTGACCGGCATCGACGATCGGCTGCATGG
>NZ_RZTF01000664.1:0-1883 GCF_004023175.1 Mesorhizobium sp. M7A.F.Ca.MR.362.00.0.0 | reverse complement strand
GGCCAGGAATGGTGCGCTTGGCGATCGCCGTGCCGCCGGACCGCAAAGGCCGGCCGGAGATGGTGTTGGTACGCTGCTGGGCTTTCTCGATCCCGTATTCGAGGCCGGCGGCCGCCCGCCATTTGTCCAGCACACGCAAGGTGCCGAGGCTTTCCGCCCATGCCATGCCAGGCCAGGCGAATTCTTGGCCGCCGGCGCGGATGGCCTCGCCGGCTGCGTCGACCTCGAAGGAATAGACATGGCGCTTCTCGTCGACGCTGATGGTCTCGCGCGCGCCGGTGGATGCGATGATGTCGATCCGGCCGAGGCCGACGTCGCGGTTGCCGCCGGCGAACCAGAAGTCCGGCACTTCGATACGGCCCTTTGTGCCCAGGATGCGCAGCACATTGTCCTGGTTGAGCGAAATGCTGCAGGAGACTTCGGCGACAATGCCGCCTGGGAAATGCAGCAGCGCCGAGGCCCATTCGTCGACGCCGGACTGGCCCAGATGGGCGGTGCCGACCACCTTGTCCGGCTCAGCGAAAGGTTGTCCGAGCGCCGCGCCGGCAATCAGCCGAACCATCGAGACGGGATAGCCGCCGACATCGAGAATGCCGCCGCCGGCGAGATCGTTGGCATAGAGCCGGTGCTGCGGCATGAAGCCCGGCATGGCGAAGCCGAAGCTCGATTTGATCATCCTGATCTCGCCGATGACACCGGACCTGATCAGGTCCACCAGCTTCTTGGTCTGCGGGTGCAGCCGGTACATGAAGGCTTCGCCGAGGAATGTGCCGGCCTTGCGTGCGGCATGCATCATGGCGTCGGCTTCGAAGGCGGTCAGCGCAAGCGGCTTTTCGCACAGCACATGCTTTCCGGCCTCGGCCGCCTTGATCGCCCATTGCGCATGACCGGGATGCGGTATCGAAATGTAGATGGCATCGATGTCGGGATCGGCGAGCAGCGCGTCGTAGCCGTCGAGAATGCGGGCGCCGGGAAAACTCTCGGCGAGGCCGGGCTTGGCGGGATTTCGCGCGCCGATGGCGACCAGCTTTCCGGTGCGCGAAGCGGCCACGCCACCGGCAAAGGACTGGGCGATGCTGCCCGGGCCGAGGATGCCCCAGCGAATGGGCGTGGTTGCGGTCATTGTCATTCTCCTTGAAGGCTGGAAAGGGCCGGCGGTCAGCGCAGCCGCAGTCCTTTTTCGTCGAACAGGTAGGATTTGCGGATGGAAACGGTGATCTCTGATGTGTCGGGAACCTTCGTCGCGTCGCGCTGGATCACCACGTCGTCACCGTTGGCCGTTCTGGCGTAGAGGAAACTTGTGCCGCCCAGGTGCTCGACCACGTCGATGGCAACCACGAGGTCGGCGTCGCCCTCTCCGGCATTGCCGAAATGTTCGGGCCGCACGCCGACAATGACCTTGCTGCCGATTTTTGGGCTGCCCATTTCAGGTGCAGCGCCGGTCAGCGGTTGCGTGATGCAGGTCTTCTCCTGACCCGCCAGCTCGACCACGACACCACGCGCATCGTGCCCGACGACCCGGCCTTTGATGAAGTTCATTTTCGGCGAGCCGACAAAGCCCGCGACGAACTGATTGTCGGGGTTGTCGTAGAGATCGAGCGGCCGGCCGATTTGCTCGATATGGCCGGCGCGCATCACGACGATCCTGTCGGCGAGCGTCATCGCTTCGGTCTGGTCGTGCGTGACATAGATCATTGTCGTGCCGAGCTCCTTGTGCAGCCGGGAGATCTCGACGCGCATCTGGACGCGCAATTCGGCGTCGAGGTTGGAGAGCGGCTCGTCGAACAGGAACACCTGCGGTTCGCGCACGATGGCGCGGCCGATGGCGACGCGCTGGCGCTGTCCGCCGGAGAGTTTTTTCGGGCGCCTGTCCATCAATTCGC
>NZ_RZTF01000663.1:0-1888 GCF_004023175.1 Mesorhizobium sp. M7A.F.Ca.MR.362.00.0.0 | reverse complement strand
CAGGGCGCGGGCCTCGGTGAGGAAGGCGCGCCCCTCGGTGTTGAGATGGACCCGCTGCTTCGACCTTTCAAAGAGGGAAACACCCAACTGCTCCTCGAACTGGATGATCTGCCGGCTGAGTGGCGACTGAGAAATATGCAGCATTTCGGCGGCGCGCCCGACATTGCCGGTTTCGGCGACGGTGACGAAATACCTGATCTGGCGCAGGTCGAACATTTTTTCTCCAGGCTCCAGTCCCCCGAGGTCTCAACTTTAGCCTAACCAGTCTTGGACAGTCTGACCAGCGGGAGCGATAGTTCGGCCATCCAACCAAAGGAGACCGCCATGCAGTTCTTTGCCCTTCTCACCCGCAACACCGAAAAATTTGCCGATGCCGATTTCGCTCCGCTTCTGCCCGGCGAAGCCGAACAGCGGCGCACGCTCTATGCCGAAGGCGCGGTACGCCAGGTGTGGAACCGAGGCGACATCCCGGGCAGCGGCATGATGTTCGAGGCTGCTGACGATGCAGAGGTTCGCGGCCATCTCGCCACCTTGCCGTTGGTCAAGGCCGGCATGATGGACATTGCCGCAATCGTGCCCCTCAAGCCCTATCCGGGTTTCGGCCCGAAGCACTGACTAGGGCACAATCCGGGGGTGGCGAAGGCGTCACCACCGGATTGACGCAGGTGATCGACAGACCGTGATCGGCTGTCAAGAAACCGTCACACCGAACCGGGTTCGCTCGTGCTAGAAATCAAGGCCAGGCAGCCGCCGTGCGGTGCCATGTCCGAAACCTACATCTGGCACCGCGCCCATGGATATCACTCTCGCCCCGGAAGGCACCGACCTGTCGCCCTACCTGCCCGACGAGCACGGATTGTTCTTCATCTATCATTTCACCGCTGAGGGCGTGCGAACCAGGGACGCCACCGCCGCGCACTGGACATGGCGCAGCTACCAGCTTTCCGACATGCGGGCCCGCCATGAGATCGGCGCCGACCAGGCTTTGCCGGCACCTGTGCGCGAAGCTTTCCTGTCCGCCAGCCATGGCTGCCATATCGACCTCGAGGACGACTGGCTCTATGGCGATCTGCCGGACCTGCGCCATGACTATTCGGCGGAAGCGGGCGGGCTTGGCCATTTCCGCTTCGCGCTCAACGACACGATGCTGGTCGGCGCCCGCAAGCAACCGCTGCAGTCGGTCGACAACATCCGCAAGGCGATCGAGAATGGATCGCGCAAGTTCCGCTCGCCGGCCGAGTTGATCGAGGCGGTTGTCGGCCAGTCTTTTGACGGCATGGTGGCTGAACTTGCGGCACTCGGCGACAGCCTCGACGGGATCGAGGATCGCATCGTCTGCGACGCATGGCACAATGAACGGCAATCCCTCGTCGACGCGCGCCGGCATCTGGTAGTGATCCACAGGCAGATGGCGACGTTGACCAATCTGTTTCGCCATCTCGACCACTCGCACCGTAACGACCTGCCCGACAGCATCAACGACATGGCCGCGCGTCTTTCACACAGGGCGCAGACGCTGCACTATGATGGCGAACAATTGCAGGCACGCGCCCGGCTGTTGCAGGACGAGCTTATGGCCAAGCTGACGACGCAGTCGAACCGGCTGCTGTACGTACTGTCGGTGATGACGGCGGTGCTGTTGCCGATGACCATCATCTCGGGCCTGTTCGGCATGAATGTCGGCGGCCTGCCGCTGGTCGACACGCCAATGGGCTTCTGGGTGGTGACGGCGGTAGCGATGGTGATCGCGGGCGCGACCTATCTCTTTGTCAGGCGGCTCGGACAGATGTAACGCCCGCCCGGCGACTTTCACGCCGAGGCGCGAAGATCCTCGATGATGGTGCCGGCGGCGGCGGCTTCCGCTTCGTGGTCGGGCTCGCGCCAGATC
>NZ_RZTF01000662.1:0-1893 GCF_004023175.1 Mesorhizobium sp. M7A.F.Ca.MR.362.00.0.0 | reverse complement strand
CGCCGCGCTATGAAGTGCTGCCGGCGCGCGTTGGCCTGGACGGCGCTGAAAGCTTCGTGCCGCGTGGTGTCGGCGTCGGCGGTCCGGCCGTGCAGCACAAGGGCGATGTCGAGGCCGGCCTCAAATCGGCAAAGACACGGATCGAAGCCACCTACGAGACGCCGGCCCAGTACCACAACGCCATGGAGCCGCATGCGATCGTCGTCGCCTGGAATGGCGACACACTGTCGATCGACACGCCGAGCCAGGGCCTTGCCATGGCACAGGGCCGCATCGCCGGCCTGTTCGGCATCGCGCCGGAAAACATCCACATCCGCAGCCCGTTCCTGGGTGGCGGCTTTGGCTCGAAAGGCATGATCTCCGGGCCGCAGGTGCTCGGCATCCTGGCGGCGCGCCTCGTCCGCCGTCCGGTCAAGCTGGTGCTGCGGCGTGAGCAGATGTACGGCCCGGTCGGCCACCGTGCGCCGACGCGCCAGACGCTGCGCATGGGCATGGACGGCGAAGGGCGGCTGACGTCACTCGACCATCATGCCAAGACTGCGTCGAGCACGTTCGACGATTTCTTCGAACCGGCCGCGGACGCCTCGCACACGCTCTATGCCAGCCCGGCCATCGCCACCTCGCACGATGCGGTGCGGTTGGACACCGGTACGCCGCTGTTCATGCGGGCGCCTGGCGAAGCGACCGGCTCGATCGCACTCGAAAGCGCCATCGACGAGGCGGCTCACGCCTGTGGCATGGACCCGCTGGAATTCCGGCTGCGGAACTATGCCGAGGTCGAGCCCATGACCGGCAAGCCGTTTTCCTCCAAGGCGCTGCACGAATGCTACAGGCAAGCGGCCGAGACGTTCGGCTGGGCAAGCCGCCCGCTTCAGCCGCGGCTGATGCGCGACGCGGACGGTTTCCTGACCGGCTGGGGCATGGGCACGGCGACGTTTCCGGCCCTGATGTTCCAGGCCGAGGCCCGCGCCGTGCTGAGAAGCGATGGCAGCGGCCTGATGGAGACCGGCGCGCAGGACATGGGGCAAGGCGCCTGGACCGCCTTCGCCCAGATCGCCGCCGACGGACTGGGACTGGATATCGACCAGGTCGATTTCAGGGCCGGCAGTTCCGATCTGCCCAATGCAGGCATTGCCGGCGGCTCCGGCCACACGGCGACGGCCGGCATGGCGATCCACAATGCGGGTGCCGCCGTCATCGCCAGGCTCGCCGATCTCGCCACCAGTGACGAGCACTCACCGCTCTACGGCGCCGGCAATGAAGGCGTGCTGGCGCGCGGTGGCCGCCTCTATCGGCGCGACGATGAAAGCCGCGGTGAAAGCTATGCCGAGATCCTCACGCGCGCGGGCCTCACCGAGATCGAGGGCCATGGCAAGGGCGCTGCGGACCCGGCATCCCAGGAGGCCTATGCCAAGCACGCGCACGGCGCCGTGTTCGCCGAGGTGAAGGTCGATCCGGATTTCGGCCAGATCCGTGTCACAAGGCTGGTCGGCGCGTTCGCCGCCGGGCGGATCATCAATCCCAGGCTGGTGCGCAGCCAGTATTATGGCGGCATGATCTGGGGCGTCTCGTTCGCGCTGCATGAGGAAGCCATCACCGACCGGCGCTCTGGCCGGATCCAGAATGCCAACCTCGCCGAGTATCATGTCCCGGTGAATGCCGACGTTCCGTCGGTCGAGGCGCTGCTGGTCCACGAGGACGACCCTCACGTCAACGCGCTCGGCATCAAGGGCGTCGGCGAAATCGGCATCACCGGCACGGCCGGCGCCGTCGCCAATGCGGTCTGGCATGCGACCGGGGTGCGGCCTCGGCGCTTTCCGATCCGCATCGAGGATCTGCTGGGGTGAGGAGTGGTCCGCATAGCGGACGGGAAGCCAATTGCTTGGCTTTCCG
>NZ_RZTF01000661.1:0-1894 GCF_004023175.1 Mesorhizobium sp. M7A.F.Ca.MR.362.00.0.0 | reverse complement strand
GGGGATGACTATGCCGGGCGAGGGGCGGTCCGGATCGATCTGCTCCAGCATGCGGGCCTCGACGCAGCGCTCGTAGAGGATGTCGGCGGTGCGTGTGGCGACAGCGTCGGCGCGGTCGCCCCAGAAGCCGTGCACGTCGACCTGCGGCACCGGCAGCGGGCGGAAGGCGAGCTTCGGTTTTCCGGTCTTTGCGGATGGCGATGCGGTCATGAACTTACTCCATTCTATTTGACGGCCCCGGCCATCAGGCCGCGGATGTAGAAGCGCTGCAGCGCCAGGAAGAGGATGAGGCACGGCACCATCATCACGGTGACGCCCGCCTGCACCGCGCCCCAGTCGATGGCGCCAAAGCGGCCCGACTGCAGTGCGGTCATCATCACCGGCAGCGTGAACTTGGATTGGTCGGTCATCAGCACGAGGGCGGCGAGGAATTCGTTCCAGGCGCCGAGGAAGGCAAACAGGGCGATGGTGACGACGCCCGGCCAGACCAGCGGCAGCATCACCTTCAAAAGCATTGTGAGATTGCTGGCACCGTCCATGCGGGCGGCCTCCTCGATTTCGCGCGGCACGGCGTCGAAGGCGTTGCGCATCATGAAGATCGAGAACGGCAGTTGCAGCGTCACATAGACGCCGACCAGGCCGGTCAGGGTGTTGTGCAGGCCAAGCTTGGTCAGCACCAGGAAGATCGGCGTCAGGATCGACTGGAACGGGATCATGATCGTCGACAGGATGAGGATGAAGAACAGGTCCTTGAACGGAAACCGGAACCGCGAAAAGCCGTAGCCGGCCAGCACGCTGACGGCGACCGAGAGCACGACCGTCATCACCGAGACATAGATGCTGTTTTGCGCCGAGGCCCACAGCCCGTCGCCGAAGCTGTTGAGCGTGGCATAGTTCTCCAGCGAGAACCCCGACGTCGGCCAGGGCGGCAGCGGCGGCAGGCGTGCTTCGGCCGCCGGCTTGAACGCCGACAGCACCGCCCAAACAATCGGCGCGGCGAACAGCACCGAGGCGACGATGCCGGTCGAATGTTCTGCGACGCGGCTCAGGAGCCGGCGGCTACGGGAGGCGGCCTGCGCCATCAGTCGAGACCCTCAGGCTTGCGCAACAACCATAGCTGGACGAGGCTGAGCGCCACCAGGATGACCAGCAGCACCATGGAAAGTGCCGCGCCATAGCCGAGCTTGAACGACACGAAGGACTGGTTGAAGATCCAGTAGACCGCCGTCAGCGTCTGGTTGCGCGGGCCGCCGCGCAGGATGATGTAGAACTGGTCGAAGGCGAGGATCGAGCCGGCGACCGACAGGATCAGCGCCAGCGCCAGCGTGCGGCGCATCAGCGGCAAGGTGATCGCCCTGAACCTGGCGAAAGGCCCGGCACCGTCGATGACGGCCGCCTCCTGCAGGTCCTGCGGGATCGATTGCAGGCCGGCCATCAGGATGATCATGGTGAAGCCGGCGACCTTCCAGACGACCATGGCGATGATCGACCAGAAGGCCGGCTGGAAGGTGGCCAGAAGGTTGAACTTCCTGTCGATCAGTCCGAGGTCGTAGGCAGCCGGGCTGAACAGGCCGGAATCGACATTCAGCAACCACGACCAGAGCAGGCTGGCCGAGGCGAAACCGACAACCGCCGGCATGAAGAACATGGTGCGGTAGAGATTGGTCAGCGGCCGCGGCCGTTCGACGAACAGCGCCAGCGGAAAGGCCACCACGAAGATCGCGATGGTGACGATCACCGTGTAGAAGGCGGTGAAGCGCAGCGCGTTCCAGAACCTGGTGTCGCGTAGGATGGCGACGTAGTTGCCGAGGCCGATGTAGCTATGCTCGCCCATCAAGGGCCAGTTGTGCAGCGACATCCACGCCGTCATGCCGAGCGGGATCAGGAAAAAGAC
>NZ_RZTF01000065.1:13276-21842 GCF_004023175.1 Mesorhizobium sp. M7A.F.Ca.MR.362.00.0.0 | reverse complement strand
GCGCAAGGAAAACCGGGTGACGGTGCTACCCTATGAAATTCCGCAGCCCAGCCGCTCGCTTGGAATCCTGCGCCGGGTCAGCGGGCCACGCTCGCCCGCGGCAGAGCGCTTCGCCGGCCACGTCACGACCGCCTTCGAGAATCTGAAGCACATCATCAAACGGCACGAGAATGCCGTCGTCTGGGGGCGGTAATCCGGCCTCGCTATTCGAATGATGCGGTGGCGTCACATAACGCGCATGTTTCCTCCAGCCGGAGGCGCTTCATCCCCGCGTCGCCGGTTAGGCTCGACGGCCGCCCGCCCCCAAAAGCCGTCGGGCCGCCAGAAATCCCGATATCCTATTGGCTCTCCCTCCTCCACCTCGCCATCACTGCGTAAACGCCTTGGACATCTGGTCCACAAAGGGTTTCAACAGATAGGACCAGACATTGCGTTCATCGGTGCGGATATGAACCTCGGCGGGCATACCTGGCCTCAGCACCTTCGCTTCGGTCAGGCAGTTCGATTTGCTTTCAACCTTGATACGCGCCGAGAAATAGGAAAGCTGACGTTGCGGATCTTTAATCAGATCTGCCGAGATGTGTTTCACTGACCCTTGGCAGACCGGAGTGGTTCCCACGTCGAACGCCGGAAAACGGATCGATACCGGCTGCCCCGGGCGGACGTCGTCGACCCGCGACGGCGGGATCAGCGCGTCCACCACAAGATCATCGGCATCAGGTACGATGGTCATGAGCATCTCGCCAGGCGCGATAACGCCGCCGACGGTATGGACAGCCGATTCCTGTATCGTTCCGGACTGCGGCGCGCGGATCGTTGTCTTGGTCAATTCATCCTGGGCCACAATCCTCCGTTCGTTGAGTTCGGTCTGCTTAGCTTCCGTCTCGCGGAGTTCGGTCGTCACGTCAGTGCGCCTTTGGTCATCCAGTTGCAGCATCTGCAACCCCGTTTCGCTGATGCGCGCCTGCGCTTCAGCTACTGCTGCAGCGAGGCGCCCCGATTCTCCCCTGGCCCGGGTGGCATCCAGCTTGATGTTGCTTAGCCTCTCCTTGGAGACGAGTTTTTTGGCGTAGAGGGAATCAACGTCCGCGAAATCCTTGTTCAGCAGAGCAACCGATTCATCCACCGCGCTCTGCTGCGCCTTAAGGCCGTCGATCTGACGTTCAAGTTGCTGGGATTGGCTTCTCAACTGTGCCTTCTGTCCAGCCAAAGCCGAAGCGCGCGTTTCAAAGAGAGCGCGCTCGCCATTGACGAGCGCAGCCAGCTCCGGCTGGTTCATTCGCGCCTTCAGGCCGGCCGGCAGCTGCATTTCCGCCAGGCCCGTGCGCTCGGCCTCCAACCGGGCGAGGCGGACGGTCGCGCGATCGAGATCCTCACTGATGATTTGCAGGTTCGCACGAGTCAGCGTGTCATCCAGTCTGACCAGCACGTCGCCGGCTCGTACATGATCTCCGTCCTGCGCGAAGATCCCGCCCACTGTGCCTCCGGTTTGATGCTGGACCTTCTTGACGTTGGTTTCCACCACCACGGTGGCTGGTGCAACCACAGCGCCGGCGATGTTGGTCAACCCCAGCCACAGGCCACCGCCAAGAACCAGCAGACCGGTAATCGCCAAGCCGAATATCAGGTTGGCCCGTATACCGTCCGACAGATCTGGCGCGCTCACGGCAGGCGGTTTGCTGCCACGAAGGGTCCGAGCATACGACGAGAAGGTGACGAATGTTTCGAGCAGAGCCTCATGCATGCCCGGCAACCCCCGGTATCGGCGCCAAAGAAGATGGCCGAGGTGGAACAGGCGGTGACGGTCGGAGCACGTTCGCCAAGACCTCTTCGCGCGAGCCAAAGGCATGAACCGTCCCATTCGACATAACCAGTACCTGATCGATGTTGGCGAGAGCTGAGGGACGATGCGCAACGACAATGACGATGCCTCCGCGCTGACGCACTGCCCGTATGGCGCCGGCCAGGGCAGCGTCCCCGTCCACGTCGAGGTTCGAGTTCGGTTCGTCGAGCACGACAAGAAACGGCTCGCCATAAAGTGCTCGGGCGAGACCCACGAGTTGCCTCTGCCCTGCCGACAGGGCCGCTCCGCCCTCGCCGATGCGGGTCTGAAATCCCTGAGGGAGTTGCATTATCACTTTCTCGACGCCGGCTGCTCTTGCCGCCGCAAGGACGCCTTTTGGATCCGTCTTGCCTCGGAACCGCGAAATGTTGTCTGCTACCGTGCCGTCAAACAACTCCACATCCTGCGGCATGTAGCCGATATGGGCGCCGAGCTGTTCCGAGTTCCATTGATCGAGAGAGGCGCCGTCCAATCTCACCGAGCCATGGAGCGGCTTCCACACCCCGACCAACGAACGCACCAAAGTTGTCTTGCCGGAACCGCTTGGGCCGATTACGGCCATCCCAGCGCCTCTCGACAGATGGAAGCTCACATTGACCACGGTTGGCTTTGGCAAGCCGGGAGGCGCAATGGTCAATTGCTCGACCGCAAACCGCGCCTGCGGCCGAGGCAACTCCATTGGCTCGTCCTGGCGGCCGAATGCCGCCATGACCGCCGCCAGCTCGGAATAGCTGCGCCGGGCCGACAGAAAGCCTCTCCAGTTTGCGATCGCAGCATCGACCGGAGCCAAGGCGCGGCCAAGCAAAATGGAAGATGCGATGATCACCCCAGGTGAAGCCTCGCCGCCGATCACCAGGTAAGCGCCGAGACCGAGAACACAGGACTGCAACGCCATCCGCAGGGCCTTCGACAGCGAACTGGCGCCACCAACGACGTCCGAGAGACGTTCCTGCTGGGCGAGATAGGCTCGGCTGACCTCGCTCCAGCGTCGAGCCAGTCGACCAGAAAGCCCCATTGCGTGAACGACTTCGGCGTTGCGGCGGCCGGAATCGGCAAGCGCCCGCTGCGACAGCAGCTCCTCCGAGGCACGCGCGGCGGGGCCTCGGCTAAACACTTCCGCAATCGCTGTTAAGAGGACCACGGCGATCGCACCGACCGTCGCCAGCAGGCCGAGCGAAGGATGGAGCAAATAAATGATAAGCAGATAAAAGGGGATCCACGGGGCGTCGAAGATGACCGTGGGTCCCGTTCCGGAGAGAAAGCCGCGCAGTCGGTCAAGATCATGCAAAGGCTGCAGACGGTCCGCATCACGCCCTGCCTTGAGCGGCAGGGACAGGGAGATGGAGAACACCTTCTGCTGCAAGTTCCTATAGAGCCGGCTGCCGATGCGGACCAGCACGCGAAGCCGCACGAAATCCAGAAGCCCGTATACGGCATACAGGCCCAGCATTCCGATCGTGAACCCCACCAGGGTGGGAACACTCTGCGACGGCAGAACGCGATCATAGATCTGCAGCATGTAGACCGAACCGGTCAGAGCGAGAATGTTTATCACTGCCGAGAACAGGGCCACGCCAAGCAGCCCAGGCATGCAGGCGAGAATGGCGGAACGGAGCTCGGGAGAACCGGCCCCCGATGTTTTCATGACCAGCGGTCGTTCGCGCGACACTGCCGCGCCGTTACTTCCGTAAGTTGTAATGGCTCAAACCTTTCTTAGTGCGCATAGCAGCCGCTATCCGTCGCCCCCCTTATTACGCTCTGCTTACATACGTCGACTTTGAGGAAAATGCAGCGGATTCGTGGCCTGAACCAGCGAAACGCGACCGCCGACGTCTCCCTGTCTGGGGATAACTTCCCGAAAGATGACGATTTTCGCTAAAGGAACTGGTCAGAACGGAGCCGGCCAAAGAGGCGTATGTCCTTGCTCCCAAACACTTTCAAAGGTGCCACGATCGGCTGAGCAAAATACCTGCTACTGAGTAACAACTTAGATCAATCAAACATTCTATCCCGCTGTGTTTCGTATTTGATTTCATCCTAATGTAGCAATCACCTAAGCAGACGCGGGGCATAAATCGAATCAACCAAAGGATCATTGGATGACACTCCATTATGCGTCCGGTGGATCAGCCACCGAAGTCGCAACCGCCGGGTTCAACCTGGTCGATGTTCAATATCTCTCGCAGGTCAATGCTTTGCCGGACGGCATGAAAGGCCTCGTCTATCTCAGCGCCCACGACGGCGTCACCTCCTCTTTCATCGAACAAGTTACGCCTTTTCTCAACAATCCCAAGGTGTTCGGGTTCTTCCTGATGGACGAGCCAGATCCCACCGGCAGATGGGGCACATATGCAAGTGCCGAAACCCTGAAGGCGGAGTCGGACTGGATCCATTCCCATTTTCCGGGCGCCAAGACGTTCATCACCATGATGAATATGGGCTCTCCAACAAACCCGGATTTTTCCAACACGTATAATCCGGCAAATACCGGCATCGACTACTATGGGTTGGACCCCTACCCGGTGCGCGATGACGTGAGCACGGTCGACTACAACATGATCGACAGGGCCGTGGCTGCGGCCGTCAAGTCCGGCATCCCGATGGACAAAATCATTCCAGTCTATCAGACTTTTGGCGGTGGCAACTGGACCACCGACACGGGCGGGAAGCATCAGATGCCGACGCCGGAACAGATGCAAACGATGATAGATCATTGGGCAGCACTGGTTCCGTCGCCTGCCTTCGATTATGCCTATGCCTGGGGCTCGCAGAACGGTGACACAGCTCTGGAAAATTCGCCGGAGTTGCAGGCTTTGTTCCAACAGCACAATCTCCAAAGCACCGGTGGCTCGGCCGCCCCCCCTGTAACCGATCCGATCGATACCACGACCCCGCCTCCAACCGACGTCGCCGCCCCTGCTCCGGCCACGCCTCCGACAGACGCCGCCGCTCCAGTTCCGGCCGCGCCGGCCCCGTCGGACAGCGATCATGTCTTCCATGGCACGCGCGGCGCAGATCGTTTTCACGCCACGACGGGCGATGACAAATATTTTGTCAACAACGCTCGTGACAAGGTGATGGAAGCGCCAGGCGGCGGCACTGACAAGGTCATGGCCTCGGTCAGCTACGCTCTTTCTGCGGGCTCACATATCGAGCAGCTCTCCACTGCTAGCTCTGGGGGCAGGACGGCCATCAACCTGACCGGCAATGAATTCGGCCAAGCCATCTACGGGAATGGCGGCGCCAACAAGATCAATGGTGGCGGTGGCGCCGACAAGATGACCGGATATGGTGGCAATGACACCTACTCCGTCGACAATGCTCACGACAAGGTGGTGGAGCAGAAGGGCAGCGGCATCGATAAAGTCCTCGCCTCTGTGAGTTTCGCCCTATCGGCTGGCTCGTACATCGAACAACTCGCGACCAGCAAGGCGTCCAGCAAGGCCGCGATCGACCTGACGGGCAATGAGTTCGCTCAGACCGTCAAAGGCAACGCCGGCGCCAACAAGATCGACGGCGGCGGTGGAGCCGATACTTTGACCGGCGGCCGCGGCAGTGATGTCTTCGTTTTCAGTACCGCTCTTGGCGACGGAAATGTCGACAGGATCACTGATTTCAACAAAGCCCAGGACAAAATCCACCTCGATCATTCCATCTTTGCCGGTCTCGATCAGGGGGGCCTCTCGTCGGACGCTTTCTTTGCCGGCAAAGCCGCGCATGACAGTTCCGATCACATTGTCTACAACAGTTCGACGGGAGCTCTTTCTTTCGACAGCGACGGCGTCGGAGGCGCAAACCAGATCCATTTCGCGAGCCTCTCTCCGCATCTGTCGATTACCGCATCGTCTTTCCTGGTCACCTGAACCAGCCCAGCGAAGAAATGCTCTAAGAAGTCGGCGAGGCCCCTGGGCCTCGCCGACAGATGTTCCGGATGAGTGGACCAACAGCTGACGTGCCGGTTCCGTCCTGAAGACCGGCCACGCAGGCCGAGGGCCGACTTGACGGCCCAGCGCAACTACGCGTCAAAGATTTTTTGCCATCAGCGAACCGCGGTGCTCAGGCACCGCGCCGCCGCAATTGGACACTCGAAAACCTTGGACAACCAAGGTGATGCAGACCAGCCACCCCTACCGGCTCAGGCAAGCACCGCGCTCATCCCGCAAGACACGAGTCGCATGAACGCTCCGGCAATCGCGAGGGAATCTCGCCTCGCTGGTCGCTACCCTTCCAAACATCCCTTGTGTCATTCAAACGGACGAGGACAGGCACCTGGTGTCCCCCTAGCGTGCACTCGGGCGGCATGCGCTCAGAGGTGATGAAACCTGGCCATGGCAGCATCGAGAGCCAATCGGTCAGTGCGCTTGGGAGAGGCAGATGAACCCGCACCTGGTCTGCGTGGGAGGCGAGGATCACGCCTTGAGAGTTCCCTTCCTCATCGCGCTGCGAGAGAAAGGCTTTCGCGTTACGGCGGTCTCGAGCGGTTCTCCCGTACCATTTCTTCGGCATGACATTTCGCATCACAGGTTCTCCTTCGACCGCTTTGCAAGCGGAGGCGGGGAATGGCGCACTCTCCGAACGATGCGCCGCTTGATGCAGGAGCTTCAGCCTGACATCATCCAGAGCTTCGACACCAAGCCAAATCTGTTGACGCCCCTTTCGGTACAGGGAACTGTTCCGGTCATTCGCACCATCAACGGACTGGGGTGGACGTTCTCATCGCTGGAGCCTCGAGCCCTGGCCTTGCGTCCGGTCTATTGCGCACTGCAATGGCTTGCGTCTTCCTGGACGGCAGCGACCGTATTCCAAAATCGCGACGACCAACTGTTCTTCGAGCGCTTTCGGCTGATCGGCCGCGGAACTTCGCGACTGATACGCAGTTCCGGAATCGATGTCGATGCGTTCGCAACGGTGCGCCATCTCGGGTCCTCAGCAACGAAGATGCGAAAGGACCTCGGCCTTCAGTCCGCCGAAGTGGTGATCTTCGTCGGCCGTTTGACGCGCCAGAAAGGCGTGGCGACCCTTCTCAATGCGATCCCCCGCATCCTGTCCGCAAGGCCCGCGGCGCGGTTTGTGCTCGTCGGCCCACGAGAATCCGAGGGCTCATTCGCAATCGACAAATCGGAGCTCGATCGGCATGCACCTCATGTGCTGGCCTTGGGTCCACGACGCGATGTCGCCGATCTCCTTGGCATGGCCGATGTATTCGCCTTTCCCACTCAGTATCGCGAGGGGGTTCCGCGTGTATTGCTGGAGGCGGGGCTGGCGGGATTGCCCATCGTAGCCTCAAGGATGCCTGGCTGCAGCGACGTCGTCGAAGACGGATGGAATGGCTACCTGGTTGCGCCGCATGATGCCGATGCCCTCGCCTCGCGAACGATAGACTTGCTGTCCGACCGCGCGGCGGCCAAGGCGATGGGCGCCCGTTCTGTTGAACTTGTCCGGAGGCAATTTGCCCTGCCACTGGTGGTCGACCAGTACTGCGATCTTTACGACAACACACTCCGCGCGGGGCACATGCGACCGCTCCCTGCCGTTGGGCTTGGAGGCGGCCTCGCAAATCACCGGGGCGGGGCACATCAATGATCCGGGACGCCTTGCTCGCCCTGGGAGTTGCGATGTCTTATGCGACGCAACTTGGCGTTCCGGGATTGCCGCTCGGATATGGCGAATTGTTCATCGCGATCTGGATCGTTCTGGCGATTGGACGAATACTCGCCGGCGGTCGTCTCCAGATCACACCCGCTTTTGTCCAACTGGCGAGCTTCTGGCTGCTCCTGTCGCTCGCTTTGGGGATCGGCACGATCGTCGGTTACCTGACCACCGTTCTTTACCTGGCCGGGCTGGTACATGACGTTATGGCCTATGTGTTGCTGGCAAGCTTTACGTGCCTGGCCGCGGCGGAGCCGGACGCCGATCGGCATCTGCGCCGCAGCGCATGGTGCGTGGTCGCGTTTGCCAATGGGGCCTTTGTGATACAGCTTGGTTTGGCTTATGGTGCGATCCACCAGTCCGGCGTCGATCCCTGGTTCTGGGACCGGTTCCGTGGCTGGTCCGAGAACCCGAACCAACTTGCGCTCTATTGCGCGCTGTTTGGCCCACTGGCTTTGCATCTTGCTACGACCACCCGCAACCCATGGGCTCGTTTGCTTGCATTCTCATGCCTGCTCCTGACCTTCTATGTCGGCCGGCTGACGAAGAGCGACACCTATCTCTACACCAGCATCCTGAGCTGCCTCATCTTTATCGGATTGCGGCTTCGTGCATGGATAACAACGAGTGGCCGCGCCAGCATGCCCCGCATGGTGGCAATTCTGCTGTTGGCGGGTTCGTTGCCTCTAGCGCTTGCAATGACGCCGTACGCGCTCACCGAAGAGACCAGCGTCGCCAATTTTGCCAAGAGCCTTACCAAAGACGAAGGCGGGGAACGGACCGTCGAAACGTTCGAACTCCGGCTTTATCTGTGGCAGGAGGCTGTGGAAATAGGATTGAAATCCGGGTCCCTGGGACTGGGCCCTGGGCCCCACCTCGAGCGGCCTCCCGTCGCCGACCGTCAATTTCTGCAGCGACCTTTCGAGGCCCATAACACCGTTCTCGACCTTTACCTGCAGGGCGGATTGCTTGCCGTTATGGCGTTGGTCTGGATCGTGGGAGCCGCCATGTCCTTCGCCTGGCGAGCGGGATTCGACGCCCTGCTGGTGCTCGGGGGCTCGACGATAATCTTCA
>NZ_RZTF01000065.1:11100-13266 GCF_004023175.1 Mesorhizobium sp. M7A.F.Ca.MR.362.00.0.0 | reverse complement strand
CTTCAGCATGCCTCATCTGATCATCCGCCATCCGATCGTGTGGTTTTCTCTGGCTTTCTGCCTCGTTGCCGGAAATCCGACCGCACTTCGGCGGCAGCTTGCTGAACCGAGGGTGTCCTAATGTGTGGGATCGCGGGAATTCTATTGGCTTCCGACGCCGCGGACATAAAGCCGCTCGGAGCGATCGGGCGGATGACTGCATCGCTGCGTCACCGGGGGCCGGACGGCGAGGGGCTCTGGATCGACCGCGAAGCTGGAATCGCACTGGGCCACAGGCGGTTGGCAATTGTCGATCTGTCAGCCGCCGGGCACCAGCCGATGCATTCCGCCAGCGGTCGGTACGTGATCACCTTCAACGGTGAGATATACAATTTTCGCGACTTGCGTTGCGAACTCGAGAGTGCGGGCCAAACCTTTCAAGGCGCCAGCGACACCGAAGTGATGCTGTGCGCAATCGAGCATTGGGGGCTTGAGGCCGCCCTCAATCGCTTTGCCGGGATGTTCGTCTTCGCATTGTGGGATCTCAAGACAAGAACCCTGCATCTGGCCCGCGACAGAATGGGCAAAAAGCCCCTCTATGTCGCATCGATCCGAGATGCGCTGGTTTTCGCCTCTGAGCTGAAGGCGATCAATTGCTTTCAGGGCTTTTCTCCCGACCTTGATCTTGATGCCGCCGCGGCAATGCTTTCGACGGGATGGGTGCCGGACCATCGCTGCATCTGGCGAAGCGTATTCAAACTGCCGCCTGGTTCCGTCCTTTCCGTCACGGCGGCGAATTTTGCCGAAGACCGCAGCGCGGACCGTCTTTCCCAAAGCGTTCACCGCTGGTGGTCGCTGGCTGACGTCGCTGCCGATGGGCGACGGAACCCCGTCATCGGCACGGACGAAGACCTCATTGACGAACTGGACAACCGGCTTCGGCTGGCTGTGCGGGAACGCATGATCGCCGACGTGCCTCTGGGCGGCTTCCTGTCGGGCGGGATCGACAGCTCAGCCGTGATCGCCTTGATGCAGGCCCAATCCTGCAAGCCGGTTCGCAGCTTCACGATCTCATTCGCGGAGGGCGGCTTTGATGAAGCTCCATACGCAGCGGCCATTGCCCGTCATCTGGGTACCGACCACTCCGAACTTCACCTCTCGCCAAGCGCCGCACGTGACGTCATTCCCGAGTTGCCCCAGGTCTGGGATGAACCCTTCGCCGATGAATCGCAAATACCGACCTTGCTTGTTGCCAAGCTCGCTCGTCAGCACGTCACCGTAGCGCTGTCGGGCGACGGTGGTGACGAGTGCTTCGCAGGATACGGCCGCCACTTCATGGCGGAGCGGCTGAAACGACACCTGCGCCTGCCCCGACAACTGCGCCGAACCTTGGCGGCAGGAGCAGGTTTTTTCGCACGCGCCGGACGTGACGATGTCGTTGGCAAACTGCCGCTCTCTGCGAGCGCGAGGCATTTTATCCGGAGCGACCGAATGGAACGCCTCGCCCGGCTGCTCACGGCGTCGAATGAAGACGAATTGTTTCAGCGGCTGGCGCGGCCACAGGCTGAAAACCTGGGATATCAGCGGCCGACCGAACCAGCCTACGGCTACGGCGATCCGCCGCTTGACGACCTGCTCTCCCGTCTTCTCTACGATGACATGGCGGGCTACTTGCCTGGCGACATCTTGGTGAAGCTGGACCGTGCCACCATGGCCAACAGCCTTGAGGGTCGGTGTCCTCTCCTTGACCACCGCGTTGTCGAATTCTCCTGGCGGCTGCCATCCAACATGAAAGTTCGTGATGGCGCCGGCAAATGGATCCTTCGCCAATTGCTACGCCGCTATCTCCCGCAGCACCTGATCGAGCGTCCGAAACAAGGCTTCGATGTCCCTATTGCTGGATGGCTGCGGGGTCCGCTGCGCAACTGGGCCACCGATCTTCTCGCCGACATGCGAACCGAAAGCAGTGACGTATTGGACACCGCGAAGATCGACGCCTGCTGGCGCGATCACATTGATGGCCAGAACCGCTCGCGCGAATTGTGGTCCGCGTTGATGTTCCAGGCCTGGCGGAGCAAGGCCAATCGGCAAGCACAGCAAACCGGCCCAACTCATGAACTCGACCTGGCAGGAGTGTAAGATGGTAGGTTCCGCAATCAGCCCGATCCAGCTGCCACGGGTCAATCA
>NZ_RZTF01000065.1:10058-11083 GCF_004023175.1 Mesorhizobium sp. M7A.F.Ca.MR.362.00.0.0 | reverse complement strand
CCGGTTCTCGAAGGCAGAGTGCACGTGCGGTCATTGCGTGAATATGTCGAGCCGCCCACCGCGTCGCGCCAACTCTTCGTGATTTTGGCAAGGAGAAAATGGTCTATTATTGCTTTCGCTGTGTTGGGCGGCTTGTTGGCGGGGTTGCTGGGAAGCCTTCGACCAGTTCTCTACGAGTCAACAACCCAGCTTATCGTCGACGCCCCCTCGCGCGGTTCACTGCCCGTCGGCGCCCCGTCTTCGCAGGACCTCGTTGATTCAAGCATAGATGACCACATCACGATGCTATCGTCGCAAGATCACCTGCGCCGCGTCATGGCGGCACTGCGCAAGACAGGTGCGGCGGAAACCGGACAGGACAATTCCGCTAGCAGGAATTCACGGCTTGAACCGTCTGCCACCCCTCCCCCGAGGACACGCTCACTTGCCGACGGTCTACTGGACCGGCTGTGGCCAGGGGCGGACCAGGCAGCCAACGGTCCACAAGCCGTGGATGCCTCCGAGTTGAGAGCTTTGCGGCGAGGCATGCGGGTCGGGCAGGAGCTGCGATCGAGAGTGATCTCCGTCGCTTTCGCCGATGACAGCCCCGCCCGGGCGGCGCTCGTGGCCAACACATTCGCTCAAGTTTATGTCGACACCCTAACGAAGAAAAGGCAGGCATCCGACCAGCAAGAGCTCGATGCAATCACCGCCAGTCTGCCCGGGCTGCAAAATGATCTGCAGGCAGCGGCTGACCGCCTTGAGAAATATCGGCTGAGCCACGGAGCCATCGACCAAGGCTCGGCGGACAATGCAGCCAGGGAACGGGCCGACCTCAGCCAGCAATTGTCGATGTCAAAGGCGGATCTCGCCGCCGTGGAATCTCGGCTACGGTACGTCCAGCAGCTTCGAGAGCAAGGGGCCTCTCTCATCGCCCTGGCCGAAGCTATTGGCGCGCCTGAACTTGCCGACCTTGCGGCTCGACAGGCTCTCGCGCCGGCAGACCAGGAACTCAGAGCCACGACGCAAAGCAAGATCGAACAAGG
>NZ_RZTF01000065.1:216-10048 GCF_004023175.1 Mesorhizobium sp. M7A.F.Ca.MR.362.00.0.0 | reverse complement strand
GATTGCTGCCGATGCAAACATTTTCCGTGCACAGATCGCCGCTCTCGAAAGCCGAAAGAACATCCTGGATGCGGTCATGGCCGACACCGCCAGCCGGCTTTCCGGCTTGCGGGCTCTCGAGCCGCAGGTCAGCCTGCTGACCCAGCGATATAACGAACTCCTTGGTCGACAACAGGATTTGACGCGGCGTATCGGAGTTCCCTCGGCTGGAATTTCGATCCTGTCTGCGGCTTGGCCGCCGACTATCCCGCAGACATTGCCAGCCATCTTCCTGGTTCCCCCCGGGATGATCCTATTCGCTATCCTTGGGGCGATGTACGTCACGATGCGCAATCATTTTGACCGGACTTTCCGTGGCGAGGCCGAAGCGGAAGCGGTGCTCAAGGTTCCATGTATGGGGCAGATCCCCGAAGCATGCGGAATGCATGCCAAACAACTGCGAAACCTCGTGCTGGGGGAGCGCAGGTCCGCATATAGCCGCGCCGTGACGTCGTTGCTGATCGCGGCGGCACCAAATGCGCTAAGGGCTCGTTCGTCGTACACGGCGCTTGTCACCTCCAGTATGCCGCAGGATGGCGGGACCGAGCTCGCGTGGAGCCTGGCGCTCGCCGGCACGCGACTGGGCGGTCGAGTCCTGTTGGTCGATCTTGAACGCAAGGGCGTTCAGCTGACGCTCGAGTTCCTGCACCAGTTCAGCGAGCGCAAGAACCGCCATTCCTTCGCTGACTATGTTTGCAATCGCTGCGACCTGGAAGGTGCCGTTGCCAGGCTGCATGAAATCGGGATCGACGTAATGACCGCCGCTCCGTCGGACGACCTGCTGGCGCTGCTATCGTGCGAGGATGGAGGCAAAGTGATGGCGGATCTGCACGCGACCTATCGCATCGTGATCATAAACCTGCCGTCGGCGCTGGGGCGGCCGGAAGCCAAATTTCTGCCCGGATGGGCGGACGTGGTTCTTTTCGCCATCCGGTGGAGGAAAACGCCACGCACCCTCGCTCGCGGGGTGCTGGAACTCCTTCAGGGCAACGGTTCTCTTGCGATACCTGTCGGCAGTGTCCTCACGCGCGTGAATCTGAAGAAACATGCCGGATATCGGCTCGAGGACAGCGCTGACCTCTTGCGCGAGCAAATAGCATGACGGCCACAGGCTCGTCCTTGGGCTACGAACGATCCGGGGGTGGTTCATCCAGGGAGCGGCCAGGACGATTCACGGTGCAGCCTGTCAGCAGAGCGCGTCATTCAGGTGAATGATGGCAAGGTCCGGTGTGCATCGTAGGCTCCGGAAATCCCCGATATTTGCCTCCCTCGGAAGCGCGAACCGATGGCACCAAGCGACCTTCTGAGACCCAAGACGGTTCCTGCGGCCGGCACAGCCATCATCGTTGTTCGGCCGAGCCCGATCGGCTCGATCATTCGTGCGGCAAGCGGAGTGTCGGCAATGGCGATTGTCGGCCAGCTCACCCTTCTTGCTGCAATCCCGGTTTTGGCGCGGCTCTATTCGCCGGCCGATTTCGGCGTCTTTACGATTTACCTGTCGATCGTGAATATACTCGCCGGGGTCGCGGCATTGCGCTTCGAGGCTTCGCTCTATGGGGTCAAGGGGAGCGCGCAGGCCTATGTGACGGTCAAGCTTGTTCTCTTGGCTGTGTTCGTGACGACCGTCCTGGCCTTTTCGGCCGGACAGATGCTGTCGAACCTTGCTCCCGATCGCCTCGGCTCGCTCGCCTGGCTCATTCCGATTGGAATGGGAGGCGCAGGTCTGGTCGAAGCCATGAACTGCTGGAGTCTGCGTGCCGGGCTTTTGCGCGATTTTGCTCTCGGGCGCCTGATCCTGCCGGCGAGCATGGCTGCACTGCAATTGGCTTTCGGCATCGCCAACCTCGGCGGCGAAGCCATGATCCATGCGCATATTCTGAGCCAGTTCGTCTTCATCGGGCTGATCGGCTGTCGGGTGATGAGTTGGGAGGATTTGCGTGGCATCGCCTGGGCACCTTGGCGTGCGGTGCTGGAAAAGGCTCGGCGGGAATACAAATTTCCTCTGTTCGATATTCCCGCAACGCTCGCGAGCATAGCAATCAACAATCTTCCAGCAGTCCTTGTCGGCGGGCTGTTCGGCACCGCATTTGCCGGATATTTGGGCGTGGCCGCGCGGCTGGTCACCGGTCCGGTGACGCTGATCGCCACACCGCTCAGCAATGTTTTTGTCGCCGAAGCAAACCGGAACAGCAATCGTGGACACCTGCTTGGTGTGGCGCGCGGGCTTCTCCTGCTGGCCGCCGCCTTTACCGCGGTGCCAATCTTGCTGCTCGGCCTCGCCGCGCCTTATGTGGTCGTTCCGCTTCTGGGCGAGCCTTGGATGCCCACTGCGGAAATCATGACCGCACTGGCGCTGATGGGCGCGGCACAGGCGTTGTCGACTCCGCTCAGCGACGTTCCCGCTCTGTTACGGCGGCAAGGAACAAGACTGGTCATCGACCTCGCACGGGCGGTTCTCGTGTTTGGCCCACTGCTCGCCGGCGCCCAGGCGGGCTGGCAGCCAGTCACCGTCATCTATTTCATGGCCGCCGGCGGCGCGTCGGGTTTCGCTCTGAAAATGGCAGCATCACTGTACCTGTTGACCCACGACCCTCAACCAGCAGGCGCTGCAACGTGCGTCCAACATGAATGTCTCGAGGAAAAAACACCATGAATTCGTCGTCGATTGACAACCTTCAAGCGGCAGTTGCGGTCACCCAGCATGACCGGGCCGATGTCTCATGGTCACGCCCTTTTATCTCGGTCGGGATACCAACTTTTCGTCGACCGGATACGATCCGCAGGGCGATCGACAGCGTCTTGGGCCAAGATTACTCCGATTGGGAGTTGGTCGTGAGCGACGACGAGGGACCGGAGGGCGAGACCTGGGCTATCGTGACCGACTACGCACGGAGCGAACCTCGCATCCGCATTATCGAAAACAGTCGAGGTCGCGGTCAGGTGGAGAACACCAACAACGCTATGCTGGCTTGCTCAGGACGATGGATCAAGTTGCTGCATGACGATGACTGGCTTGCGCCAGGTGCACTCAGGACATTCGCCGAAGTTGCCAAACAGTACCCCTCAGTCGCCTTCATGACGTCAGCGGCAAACATAATCGAGGACAAGCGAGTGCGATTTCGCCAAGTCCCCAAGGAGCAGGAACCGATCTCGCTTTATTCCAGCCAGCAGTGCCTGATGGACCTCTATCTGGTGCGTGCGACACGCTGCCTGGGGATTATTCCATCCACATTGTTGATCAACAGCGACGTCATTCGTGCCGGCTGCTTGATGCGCACGCACAAAGAGATTCCGGCCGGAGTGGATCAACTGTTCTTCGTCGATCTAGCCAGCCATGGGGACATGGTGGCGATAAGCGATCCGCTTACCTTTTACGATGCGACGAACCATCCAAGCATTACAACGTCAAAGAGTTTCCGCGAGGTCGACGAAGTGACCCTCGCCGTCAAGCAGCTTAACTGGAATCTCATCAAGGACCGCAACCATCTCCCGCCTCCCGAGACATTGCTGCGGGCATTGCGGGTTGCTCGTATTCCCATGAGGTTCCACCAGCAGTCCTGGTTGACCACGTTCCTGGACGGGATTCAGATCTTCCGGCCTTCCGTCATGAAGGTGGCGGGCTGGCACGTGCTTAACCACGTGTTTGCAATCCGCCCAAGATTGGGCCGGGTGCGCACACGACGGCGGTAGGGTGAGTCTGGCGGACAAGCACGCCGGCAACAGATTGCGCGCGCACAAGCCTGTTGCGCGCGCGCATGGTACGGCCGTTATCTCACGGCAGGACGCATATGCGCCCAAGAAGAGCTACCAGTTCCGCCTGGCGCCGAGTTTCGGTCTTGGCGAACAGCGACGCCAGCTGTGACCTTATCGTGGTCCGGCTCAAGCGCCGCTTGCGGGCTATCTCCAAAGGGGCATCGCCCTGCGCCAAGCGCAGCGCGAGTTGCGTTTCGGCACTCGTCAGACCAAACATTCTTTGCAGCGTCTGGGGATTTGGCCCGGACCTGTTTTCACGATCCAGCAGCGCCACGATACTCGTCGCGTCAGGCGTTGCTATGCCCTTCTCGTTCAAAACCAAGGGCCTGTCGCCCATGCCGCGGATAACCACCCATGAAAGCGTACCGGGAAGAAAATTCCCCGGCACGTTTGCGATCAGCCGCCTCAGAGCAACCGACACCTTGCCGGCCGTATCAGCTGCCTCGCCCTCGCGCTCCAAGGTGTTTTGAGCGGCTGAATTCCACTCCATGACCTTCCTGTCGCTGTTCAGGATCAGATAGCCACACCCGATGCGATCAAGCATTCCCACAACAGATGCAAGGCTGCTCTGCTTTGGCTCGACGACCACGCCGTCGAACCTTTGTGGTGCTTGGTGCCAGGCGGAACCATGGTCACCCTGCGTTCTCAAGGCCGAGACGGGCTTTCCCCCGAAACCTCCATATTGGCGACCAAGAACTCCATCATCTTGCCTACCAACCAGTGCCATTTTCTTACCTCCCGCAAAACGGCAACGCCTCCCTGTCAAAAGGAGGTGCCTTCAACATGTCAGTCAGGTCGCTTGGAGAATTGCGGTCCGATCCGCCCCCGACATCGGACAAAATGCGCGCTACAATCCCAGGGAACAATCCTGCGGTCGGACTAGTCTGTACGCTTTTCGGTCTAATCTCGACGGACTAGTCAGAAGGTTATAGTTTGGCACATGCGTTTGCTTTCGCTCAATTTGCATCCGAACAGCTCAAGCAAGTTGCTGACCCACCTTGCCTCGATGTCGCTCCTGATCGCGACACTTGCGGTCGAGACGGCGCTGCCCGCCTCCATGGCATACGACATCGGCTTTTTTGAATTTGTTCCCACCATTATTGCCATCTCATATCTCGAAGATCGCCTGATTGCCCTTGCGGCAACGTTTGTGATGGTGGCCGTCGGCTTGTTGGCGCGGGATATCCTGAGCAACCCAATTAACGTCGAGGTTTGGATTAGGGCCATTCTGCTGCTGGTTGCAGGGGCGATGATCGCCCTGACTTTCCACCGGCAGAGGCAGGACTACCGCACCCTTTTGCAGGTTGCAGAGGCTAGACTCGTGGCCTTGGAGGCAACCGAAAACAGCTATCGCTGGGCATTCGAACGTGCCGCTATCGGCTTTGCCAACATGAGCGAGAACGGAGAGTTGCAACGGTCCAACAAACGTCTCTGTGAGATGACAGGGTATGTCGAGGAAGAGCTTTCGAGTCTGCCGCTCAGGGCACTCGTCCACCCTGACGACAACCACACTTTGGCGGAAGCGTTGACTCGCCTCAAGGACACGACTTCTTTCGGCTCGGAGATCCGTCTCCTGAAAAAGGACGGCACGGTTTTGTGGACAAGATTGGCGCTGTCTTTGGCCGTGCCAGCCGATGCTCTCCCTCAAAGCATCTTTGTAATGGTGGACGATATATCTGGAGAGCGAACCGCCCGCGAGGCACTCCGGGCTCAGAAGGAATGGTTGGACCTGGCGCTGTCGTCCAGCCGGTTGGGAACGTGGCGTATAGATTTCGAGAACGGATCCGTGAACGGCTCAGCAGCGTTCTGGGAAATGATGGGACTGGCACCCGCGCCGAGCCGTCCGCTGCAGGAACTGGCTGCGGTCGTTCACCCGGCCGACTTGCCTAATCTGACGGCCCCGGGAGAGCCTGCATCAGGCGCCAACTATGACGCGGAGATCCGCATCAGGCGAGCTGGCGGACATATCCGCTGGATTGCTCTTCGGGGACGGGACGAATTGCGCGATGGTCGTGCACAGCGAATAGGAGTCGCCGCTGATCTCACCGATCGGCGCATAACCATTCTGCTGCGGGCTGCGGCGAAGAAGCGAGAGCGGGCCATGCTTGAACAACGCCATAGGCTCAACAATCTGTTTCCGGTGATCACGGCGCTTGTGAATATGGTTGGTGCCCCCGACAACGATGTCGCCCGCTATAAGCAGACACTGATCGAAAAAATCGGCGCACTCCAGGCGACGCATCTGCTTCTTTCACGCGATGGCAGCCTGTCGGCGTCCTTGCGCGACCTCATCGTTCAGGAACTGCAGCCCTACCTGGGAACGCACAGCATTTCGATCAGTGGACCCGAAGTAAAAGTCGCAGAGGGTTCGGCTGAGAGCTTCGCAATGATCGTTCACGAGCTTACGACCAATTCCGTGAAGCATGGGGCGCTCGGCACTCCGGCAGGCCGGATCGAGGTCGCGTGGCAATTCACAGCCCAGGAGCCCGGCGCCGACATCGTGTTTGAATGGTTGGAATGGGGAGAACGCCGGGTCTCCACCTCGGCTCGGCGCGGTTTTGGGTCGTTGATCATTGGAGCCGGCGGTGAGCCTATCGTGGGGCACTCTTCCAAGCTTGAGATGCTGGATCGCGGACTGAAATATTCGGTCCGGCTGCCGCCAAAAGCAATCGGCGCTAGTTGATGTCTCTGGCGGCCCATGTCTTCAGCAGAACCGCGGCTTCCGTCCGATTTCGCGCTCCAAGTTCGCGCAGGACGGCGGCAGCATGAATCTTCGTCGTCGCTTCCGCAATTTCAAGAGAGCGGGCAATCTCTTTGTTCGAGTAACCTTCGGCCATCAACCTGAGGACTTCCTTTTGCCTGGACGTAAGCCTGCCCAGATTGTTGACGCTGGTGGTCCTGTGGGGCATTTGCGTGGGTGCCTCGGGTGGAAGGCGTGCCGAGTCCTTGGACCTTTGTGAAAGAAGTGCCGGAACGTAAATACGACCGGCCAGGATTTCCTTCACCGCCAGGACCACCTCCTCGTCCGTTTGGGACTTTACGATATAACCATGAAGCCCAATCGAGAGGGCAGTCAGAATCTCGGCGCGTGAATCGGTCCCTGAAACAATTGCAAACCGTGTGTCGGGATGAGCCGGTAAGACGTCGCGAAGATCGTCCTGGCCGGACAGTCCCGGCATGTTCAGGTCGATGACGGCGAGATCAACGGGCGCCTGATCTTCAAGCAGGCTTATGACGGTATCGAAACACGCCGCTTCGAATATTTCCAAGTCTGGAATGCCGGCCATCAATGCCAGTCGCAGCCCACGACGATACAAGCCGTGATCGTCGGCGATGATAATACGATACATGAACCACCCACCTTTTGGCAGCCCGCATGTGTCCCTAGCTGCCGAACCCTCCCTTTGGATGGACTGTACGGTGACCCAACACAGATCAGCCGCCCGCTGATCCCCCGTATGTCGACGCTCGCCGTCGCCCATCCGCACATTTCAACCTTCTAATATAGCTTACAATCGCACACATTTCAGGGCCAGATATTTAAGTGTTTTTTTCGTACGAACGGTGGCGATGCCTTTGCGAGAAGGTCGTTACCGACGCCGAAAATCTGCACAGGTAATTGCCATTCAAGCGGCTACAGCTCCCAGCCCTGATTGATCACCCTGCCGCGCCCATGCCCTACCGGCTGGAATATTGAAATCAAAACGCAGGGAACGTGCCATTCAAATGCACGACGACGCCTTCTCGGGCGCCACTTACCATCGCTGCACTCCGGAGAGGTGAAACCAGCACTGGCGTACCTTCCGGCCGGGTGGGCTGGACCCATCACACCGCGACAGTCGTATCAATAGGAGGACGAGATGAAAGCGGTCATTCAGTGCGGTGGAATGGGAACACGCCTTCGGCCTTTCACATCCATCTTGCCCAAGCCTCTCATGCCGATCGGTGCTCGGCCGGTTCTTGAATTGCTTTTGAAGTGGCTGCGACGGAACGGCATCCAGGAGGTCTACGTAACGACCGGCTATCTGGGGCACCTGATCCGCACCGTATGCGGAGACGGATCACAGTGGAATCTAAGGATACGCTATACCCAGGAGCTGGAACCTCTGGGCACTATTGGCCCGCTCTCCCTGATCAGGGAGGAACTGGACGAGCCGTTCATTGTTCTCAATGGGGACGTACTTACCGATCTCAGTCTCAGCCGGTTTGTGGCGTCACACCGGACTCATACGGATCCAGTCACCATAGCCACAGCTTCCCGCATCATCAAGATGGACTTCGGCGTCATCGACGAGGTCGGCAATACTGTCCAGGTATTTCGCGAGAAACCGACGCTGTCTCATCTGGTAAGTATGGGTATATATTGCATGAATCCAGATGTTTTCCGTTTTATACCTGACGGCATCGCCTTCGGATTCGACGACCTCATGCTGCAGATGATGCAAAACGGCACGAATGTGCACGTCTACAAACATGACGGGCTTTGGCTGGATATCGGACGCGTTGAAGATTTTCAGAACGCACAAACGATTGCCTGGGAAGAGCAGTCCGCATCGATCGAGGTCTCGGCAGCGGCCGCTTGAGGGCTGAACGCCCTGCCGCGCCAACATGAGGAGGTCGTAATGCTCTTGGTCAGCGCTCCTATTCTTGGCTTTCCGGAAAAGGCAGCCCTGGCCAAAGTTGTCGACAGTGGGTGGCTGACGATGGGGGACCAGGTAAGAGCCTTTGAAGAGGCCTTCGCAGCCGTGCATGATGCGGTCGATTGCGTCGCCGTCAGCTCTTGCACCGCCGCCCTGCATCTCATTCTCCATGGACTTGGGATCGGCCCCGGAGACGAAGTGCTGGTTCCCTCGCTGACCTTCGTGGCGACCGCGAATGCAGTGCTCTACGTAGGAGCAACACCGGTATTCGTCGACATAGAGTCGGCCGAAGTGCCACTGATGTCCCTAAGTGACGCGGAGGCCAAATGCACCGGACGTACCAAGGCTGTCATTCTCGTCCACTTTGCCGGCTATCTTGCCGACCGGGAAGAATGGCAGAGATTTGCCCGTGTGCGAGGACTGCATATCGTCGAGGATGCCGCGCATGCCCCCGGCCTTAAGGAGGTGGGGACTTACGGTGCGGCCGCGGCCTTCAGCTTCTACGGCAACAAGAACATGACCACCGCGGAAGGTGGCGCCGTTATCGCCCGGGATGCACAGCTCCGTGAAGCGATCCGCCAGGCTCGCGGACATGGGATGACCAGTGGCACGCATCAGCGGCTGAACAGCCGCACGCCGCAATACGACGTGACGATGCTCGGTTTCAATTATCGCATGGACGAATTGCGCGCCGCTATTGGCTTGGTCCAACTTCAAAATCTGCAGGAATGGAATGAAATCCGGCGCATATTGGTCGTCCTCTATCGGCGTCTGATCGCAGATTACTGCTCGGCTGTGACAGTCCCGTTCGGCAAACCGCGGACCTCGGCCTACCACATCATGCCTGTCCTCCTGCCGCATGACGTCGACCGGCAAACGGTAATCGACCATCTGCGAACGAAGGGAATACAGACCACAATCCACTATACGCCCGTGCACCAGATGACGCTTTATCGCCAAATGTTCAGTGAAATCCATCTGCCGAAGACCGAGGACTTCGCGCAGCGGGAGCTGACGATTCCACTACACCCGCAAATTACGGCAAGTGCGATCGAGTCGGTGGTTGTTGCACTAGCCACCGCGATTGAAAGCAGCGGGCGTGCGGGAGCCGCGGCATGAACGCACTCGACGTGACGATGCATCGGCCCGCCGTAGCTGGCACCAGCCACGGAATTGCCAGACGCGCGATGGACATCATCCTCGCTGCAGCAGCGGGAATGGTACTCGCTCCACTGATGCTCCTGATTGCCGTTGCACTCTTTGTCGAAGGTGGTTGGCCGGTGTTTTTCGCACAGACGCGCCTGGGCGCCGGCGCAAAGCCGTTTCGCATGTACAAGTTCCGCAAATTCAAGACAACAGCCGATCCTTTCGGGCTTGCGCTGACCATGAACGATGACAGC
>NZ_RZTF01000065.1:0-206 GCF_004023175.1 Mesorhizobium sp. M7A.F.Ca.MR.362.00.0.0 | reverse complement strand
AGCCGCATGACGCGGGTAGGCCGTTTTCTCGCGGCAACGAAACTTGATGAGTTGCCCCAACTGTGGAACGTTTTCACGGGGGACATGGCAATTGTCGGGCCGCGGCCGGAAAGCCTTGCCTTCGCCGATTGTTTCCGCGGCGGCAATGAAGCTGTCCTACAGTGGAAGCCTGGCCTGCTCGGCCCGACCCAGGTTCTCTTCCGTCA
>NZ_RZTF01000660.1:0-1904 GCF_004023175.1 Mesorhizobium sp. M7A.F.Ca.MR.362.00.0.0 | reverse complement strand
GTCGACGCATTGGAACGTGGATGCCGGACGAGAAGTCAAGCAAGCGAACCGACCGGGCCAAGGCACAAGCCAGCCACGGCCCGGCTGTGATGCGCAAGGCCGGTGCCGCGCATTTTGCGGGAGCGAGCGTCCATGTCTCGCTGGCCGGCGAGATTGGCCTGCGGATCGTGCGTGGCGACTATCCGCCCGGCACGATCCTGCCCAACGAGTCCAGATGGGCCGAGATCTTCAATGTCAGCCGTTCGGCGGTGCGCGAAGCCATCAAGATGCTGATGGCGAAAAGCCTGCTGGCCTCACGCCCCAAGATCGGCAGCTGGGTCGAGCCGAAGGAGCGCTGGAACCTGCTCGATCGCGACGTGCTGGCGTGGTACGCGACGGCGCCCGACCGCGAGGCGTTCCTGCGAACCGTGCAGGAGTTTCGTCATATCATCGAACCGGAAGCGTCGGCCTTTGCCGCCATACGGCGCAGCGACGAGCAAATGGCGGAAATCAGCCAGGCCTGCCGCGAGATGGGCGAGGCCTTGAGCCTGCAGGAGCGTATCCGCGCTGATACGCGCTTTCATCTGGCCATCCTGCGCGCCTCCGGCAACGACCTCCTGGTGCCGCTCGGCGTGCTGATCGAGTCGGCCCTCGACCATCTCTTCGCATTCACGACGCAGCAGGTCGCCGATCAGCGCCAGGCGCAGAAGCTGCATGAGGCGATCGAAAAAAACATCCGCCTGCAGCGCCCAGCCGCCGCGCGCAACGCCGTACACAAGCTGCTTGCAGATACCGACGATGGGATAGGGCGGTGGAGGCGGTGACCGGTGCCAGGGTTGGGTAATCGGTCAAATGGTCTGCTTCTTCCCATCCTTCATCGGCATCAGGTCGACACCGTTCACCCCAGCGATATGCGTCGCCAGCATCGGCACGAATTGCTCGGCCGGCCCGGTTGCATGGGCACCGGCGAAGGAGTTCTTGGTGGCGTTGCCGAGCGGATTGGCAATACCGGCCGCACCCGCCATCGATTCCAGATAGGTCAGGTCCTTGAAGGCATTGGCGATGGTGAATTTGTGCGCGTCGCGGTCACCTTCCAGCGTCCAGCGCATGAAGGTCTGGTAGAAGCCGCAATCCATGCGGCCATTGCGAATGACGCTGTCGAAGCGCGGCGGCGAGATGCCGACCTTCTCAGCCAGCGCCAGCGCCTCGGAATAGATCGCGGCGTAGCCGAGCGAGATGAAATTGTTGAGCAGCTTCATGCGATGGCCGTCGCCGGTGTCGCCGATATGGACGATGCGGCCGGCCCAGGTTTCGATCACCGGCTTCACCCTGGCAAAGAGGGCGTCCGGCGCGCCGACCATGGCGTCGAGCGTGCCTTCCCAGGCTTCCTTCGGCGTGCGGCTGAGCGGCGCGTCGACAAAATCGATTCCGAGCGCCTTGAGTTCCGCTGCCAGCGCCACCGTCGAGACCGGATCGGAGGTCGAGCAGTCGACGACGACCGAGCCCTTTTTCAAGCCCTCCTTGAGGCCGCCGGGGCCGCGAATGATGGCTTCGACCTCGCGCGAACCGGTGACGCAGATGAAGACGATATCAGATGCCGCCGCCACATCGCGCGAGGTCGATGCTTCCGTGGCGCCGCGGCCAAGCAGGTCTTCCGCCGGTTTGCGGTTCTTGCGGCCGAGGAAGGTCAGGCTGTAGCCCTTGTCGACGATGTTCTTGGCGATCCCGTGGCCCATAAGGCCAAGCCCGATGAAGCCGATCTTTTCGCTCGCGGCAGTCGTGTTCATGTCTTCAAGTCCTGTTGCAATGATTGATGTCAGGCGCTGCCGTTTTGCAGGCGAGGGTGGTTGCGGATGGCGATATTGTCTGACAATACACATAAATTCCTGAGGATGTGGAGAGCAAAATGACGAAGCGGATCACTG
>NZ_RZTF01000659.1:0-1914 GCF_004023175.1 Mesorhizobium sp. M7A.F.Ca.MR.362.00.0.0 | reverse complement strand
AATGATCGAAGGCTCCTTGCCACAGCGCTGGTAATCAAAAGGTTGCAACAGATCCTCCGCCACTCCCATCCAGTTTTTGAAGCGTGCATTTCGGCCGGGGCACCACTTTGATCGCAATCACAGCATCGAAGTCTGCGATTTATTTGGAACACCGGGTGACCGGCGGCCACAAAAGGGGCTTATGGCCCCGCTCAAGCGGTAACCGATCGCGCTGACGACATCTGGCACGCGCAGCGTGCTGGGCGATCCGAGGTGCGCCAACATTTGAATTGCTGAGACGAGGGGCCGCTGGGCGGTCCCTCGTCGGCAAATTGTAACCGGCTCGTAGCGCCTGCGTTGCAAGATTTGGAGGACTCAGAAATGACGCTTGCTGCAGCCGAGCCTGCAACGGCTCTCCCAACCATAGAACACCGGCACCGGGATCAAAGGCAATATCCTCACGGCGTGGCCTTCATGGATGGTCAGTACCTTCCAATGTCCGAGGCCAAGGTGTCCGTTCTGGACTGGGGCTTTCTGCATTCCGATGCTACCTACGATACCGTTCATGTTTGGGAGGGGAGGTTCTTCAGGTTGGATCTGCACATGGACCGGTTCTTCCGCGGGATGGAAAAGCTCCGTATGAAGGTTCCCTACAGCCGCAGCGAGATCGAAAAGATCCTATCGACCTGTGTGGCGCTGTCCGGGCACAAGTCGGCCTATGTCGAAATGATCTGCACGCGAGGCGGCTCGCCAAACTTTAGCCGTGACCCGCGCCAGTCGGAAAACAGGTTCATCGCATTCTCGGTGCCCTTCGGGTCGGTTGCCAACAAGGAGCAGCTTGAGCGCGGCCTGCATGTCGCCATCAGCAACACCGTCCGGATCCCTCCCAAGTCGATCGATCCAACCATCAAGAATTATCACTGGCTCGATTTGGTGAAGGGCCTGTTCGATGCGTACGACTGCGGTGCCGAAACCGCGTTGATCGTCGACATTAACGACAACATTGCCGAGGGGCCTGGCTTCAACTTTTTCACCGTGAAGGACGGCCGCTTGAAGACACCCGCCTATGGCGTCCTTACCGGCATTACCCGCCAGACAGTATTTGATCTATGCGGCGAACTCAGCCTACCCGTCAGCGCCGGCGACATTGATCGCGACGAACTGAAGGGCTCCGATGAGGTTTTCATTACGTCAACCGCGGGCGGAATCATGCCGGTGTCCAAGATTGACGAGACCGTCATAGGCGACGGCAAGGTTGGCGTTCTGACACGCCAACTGACAGACCTGTATTGGGAGAAGCATGCCAATCCGGTATGGTCGACCGCGATAAATTACGCTTAGTACCGCAATGTGTTGCCGAGAGGTCCTCCCCAGTGCGGCAGGGCTGTGCTGCCGTGAGTCTGCCGATGACCGACGCGTTCATTTCTCATCTCTCGAACGAACTCGCCGGGCTGAAATCGGCCAGCCTCTACAAATCCGAACGGGTGATCGCCTCCACCCAGTCGGCCGAGATCGAGGTCGCTGGCCAGAAGGTGCTGAATTTCTGCGCCAACAACTATCTCGGCCTCGCTGACAGCGCCGAGCTGCGCCAGGCGGCCAAGCAGGCGCTCGATCGCTACGGCTACGGAATGGCCTCGGTGCGCTTCATCTGCGGCACGCAAGAGGAGCACAAGCAGCTCGAGGCGACAATTTCATCGTTCCTCGGCCTGGAGGACACCATCCTTTACGGCTCCTGCTTCGACGCCAATGGCGGCCTGTTCGAGACCTTGCTCGGTGAGGACGACGCGATCATTTCCGATGCGCTGAACCACGCCTCAATCATCGACGGCGTGCGGCTGTCGAAGGTCAAACGCTTCCGCTACGCCAACAACGACATGGCCGATCTCGAGGCGCGGCTGAAGGAAGCCAGGGACTGCCGCTTCCGGCTGATCGCCA
>NZ_RZTF01000658.1:0-1930 GCF_004023175.1 Mesorhizobium sp. M7A.F.Ca.MR.362.00.0.0 | reverse complement strand
GCGCTCGTCGGCGCCCTGCCCGACGCTCAGAACCTTGGCATCGGCGACGACGATCTCGGAGGTGATGGTCGAACCGGCGGCCCCTTGCGCATTCTTGGCCACTTCCTGAATTTCGCCGGCATCGCGCGTCAGCACCACGTCCACGCGGTCACCGGGCGTGACGAAGCCGCCGACACCGGCGATCTCATCGGTGCGGATGGTGACCGCCCGCATTCCAGGCGTCATCATGTTGGAGAGTGTCGCGCGGCCGTTCGGACCGGACAGCTTGGTCAGCAGCACCGGTTCGTTGACCTCGATCGGCGACAGCACCACGCGGCTGCCATCGGCAAGCAACGCATTGATGGTGGTGAAGGCGCCCTGCGGCACGGCCTCTTGCGACCACGGGATTTCGCTGAGCTGCGCGCGGTCGAGCGCCATGCCGTAGCGCAATGGGGCATTCGCCACCACGATGGTCTTGAACTCGACCTTCGGCACGACAGGGGCCGGGATAGACGACGTCTTCTCTTCGGAATCCGCCTTGGCCTGGCTTTTGACCCAGAAATCCGCGGCAAAGATCGAGATCGCCCCAAAAACGGCGGCGATGCCGATCATCGATATGGCCTTGCCCCTCACGCCTAAACCCCTGATATCAGCAGTTTCTTGTTTTGTTGGGCTCACGCTAGGCCGCATTGTTAAAGAATCAGGAATCTTGCGCGCCGGCATCGGACCTATTTCCGCCAGCTTGGTTATCGAATGGTTTTGGGTTAAGAGGGATCAGATCCCCGAACGGAACAGGAACCTCGGTCGCTTGGCGCTGAAAAGCGTGGCAGTATCGCGAGGTGATTCGCAGCACCGGACCCTATGGCAGGCATGGACGACAACAACGATCTCTTCGGCAATATGGACAAGCAGCCGCAGCCGGTTCGCACACCGGCGCGTCCGGCGGATCCGCTGGTGCAGGCCACCAAGCGTCCTGCCTCAATCAAGGATGGCAGCGAGGGCTATAGCGCTGCCGACATCGAGGTGCTGGAAGGGCTGGAGCCGGTGCGCCGCCGGCCAGGCATGTATATCGGCGGCACCGACGACAAGGCGATGCACCATCTGTTCGCCGAGGTCATCGACAATTCGATGGACGAGGCGGTAGCCGGCCATGCCACCTTCATCGATGTCGAGCTCTCGGCCGACGGCTATCTCGCCGTGACCGACAATGGCCGCGGCATCCCGATCGATCCGCACCCGAAGTTCAAGAAGCCGGCGCTCGAAGTGATCATGACGACGCTGCATTCGGGCGGCAAGTTCGACTCCAAGGTTTACGAGACATCAGGCGGCCTGCATGGCGTCGGCGTGTCCGTGGTCAACGCGCTGTCGGACCATCTCGAGGTCGAGGTCGCGCGGGGACGGCAACTGTATCGACAAAAATTCTCGCGCGGCGTTCCCGTGACCGGCCTGGAGCAACTGGGCGAAATCCACAACCGGCGCGGCACAAAGATCCGATTCCACCCCGACGAGCAGATTTTCGGCAAGGGCGCTGCGTTCGAACCGGCGCGGCTCTACCGCATGACGCGCTCGAAAGCCTATTTGTTCGGTGGTGTCGAGATCCGCTGGACCTGCGATCCGTCGCTGATCAAGGAAAAAGATCAGACACCGGCCAAGGCTGAATTCCATTTTCCCGGCGGCCTGAAGGATTATCTCAAGGCATCGCTCGGCGACGACTTCCAGGTGACTCGCGAAATCTTCGCCGGCAAGAGCGAGAAACAAGGCGGCCATGGCTCGCTCGAATGGGCGGTGACCTGGTTCGGCGGCGACGGCTTCATCAATTCCTACTGCAACACCATCCCGACCGGCGAAGGCGGCACCCACGAAGCCGGCTTCCGCAACGTGCTGACGCGGGGCCTGCGCGCCTATGCCGATCTCGTCGGCAACAGGCGCGCCTCGATCGTGACCTCGGAAG
>NZ_RZTF01000657.1:0-1940 GCF_004023175.1 Mesorhizobium sp. M7A.F.Ca.MR.362.00.0.0 | reverse complement strand
CTTCATGATGCACCTTTCCTTGATCGCCTGGTCCGTTGCAGTCGGCGTTGAAGTTTATCGATCTGGTCGCTGGAAAGGCTGATCTGTCATCGGGCGATGAATATTCCCTGATTGTGGGCATCGAAAATTCCCTAGTTGGCGCTGCTGCCGCCAGTTCCGGGACGCGTCCCGGAACTGGCGGCTTTCGCTCCGGCGTCGATAGTCCGTCCCGATTTGATCGGAATCGGAGCGGCGCTGGTGGTCCAACTTGGAGAACTTCTGATGATATTGGATCTACACCGTCAGGGCCTGTCCGTGACCGCGATTGCTCGGCGAACGGGCCGCGATCCCAAGACGGTCCGCAAATACATCGAGCGCCGGCTCGAACTTCCCGCCTATGGCCCGCGACAGGCGGGGCGGCCAAACAAGATCGTGCCCTTTGTCGACTATCTGCGCGAACGGGTCTCGGCCTTTCCCGATCTGAGCGCCGTGCGCCTGACGCGCGAGATTCGTGAGCGCGGCTATGACGGCGCCTACACCGCCGTGAAGCGCTTCGTGGCCGCAATCCGACCGCAGGAGCAGGTGCGTCCCTTCGAGGTGCGGTTCGAGACTCCGGCCGGATATCAAGCACAGATCGACTTCGCGCGCTTCGTCACCGAGTTCACCGACGCGCCGGGCGTGACGCGCATCGTCTGGCTGTTCTCGCTCGTGCTTGGCCACTCGCGCTACATCTTCGCCCGCTACGTCATGCACCAGGACCTGCAAACGCTGCTGCGCTGTCATATGCAGGCGTTCGACGCCATTGGAGGAATACCGATCGAGATCCTCTACGACAGGATGAAGACGGCGGTCACCGGCGAAGATAACGAAGGCCACATCATCTACAATCGCTCGCTGCTGGCGCTGGCCAAGCACTTTGGCTTCCAGCCCAGAGCCTGCCGGCCGTATCGCGCCAAAACCAAGGGCAAAGTCGAGCGACCATTCCGCTATATCCGCGAGGACTTCTTCCTGGCCCGCAGCTTCCGCAATCTCGAGGACCTGAACGAGCAATTGCGAGATTGGCTCGACACCGTCGCGCCTGCACGGCACCACGCAACGCATCGTCAGCGAAGCCTTCGCGGCGGAGCAGCCGGAACTTCAACCTCTCCCGGCAGTTCCCTTCGACGAACTTCTGGTGGAAGAACTAACCCTGCGCGAAAGTCGGCGCATCAAGGCTGCTCTGATGATGGCGCGCCTGACCACCATCAAGACGCTCGCCGGCTTCGACTTCGCTTTCCAGCCATCGCTCGATCGGGACCGCATCATGGCGCTGGCCGAACTGAAGTTCATCGAGCGGGCGGAGGTAGTCCATCTTCTCGGCCCGCCCGGCACCGGCAAGAGCCATCTGGCGACCGCGCTCGCCGTCGAAGCCGTCAAGGCCGCAAAGAGCGTCTACTTCTCAACGCTCGCCGACATTATCGCCTCGCTGGCCAAGGCCGAGCGCGAGGGGCAGTTGCGCGAGCGTATCCGCTATCTATGCCGCGCATCCCTGCTGGTCGTCGACGAAATCGGCTATCTCCCGGTCGTGCCCGGCGGCGGCAATCTCTTCTTCCAGCTCGTCAATGCCCGTTACGAGAAGGGTGCCATGGTACTCACCTCCAATCGCGGCTTTGCAGAATGGGGCGAAGTTTTTGGTGATCCTGTTGTCGCAACAGCATTGCTCGACATACTTCTTCACCATGCAGTCGTCGTGCAGATCGAAGGATCTGTAAATAAGTACAAAGCAAATCGAAATACAATAGTTTGGCAATAATTGATAGTACCATGTGAAGTTATTGTCCACAGAAATATTATATTAGTCCTAAATAACTCTCAGAGGTATACAGAAAGTGACCTATTTAATGTAGACTGAAAGAACGTCATATGTCGTGCGCACGACATTTACATCATGATATATCCTGCCACCTGCCACCTGCCACGGG
>NZ_RZTF01000656.1:0-1962 GCF_004023175.1 Mesorhizobium sp. M7A.F.Ca.MR.362.00.0.0 | reverse complement strand
ACATAGGCCAGCGTCGCCTGGTGGTCCTGTTCGAGGGCCGCGATGATGCGCTTGTCGTCCGGGACATTCGGCTTGTTCTTGTTGTCGAGGCGTTCGAAGATCGGCCGCGCTTCGGAGGTGGCTGAAACGACCTTCCATTTCGACCCGTCACGCTCCAGCATCAGGTCGATCAGCCCCATATGCGAGCCCCAGAAACCGCCCATGACGGCGGGTTTGCCCTGCAGCGTGCCCTTTTGCGTATCGACACCGTCGAGCGACTGGAAATCCTTCTTGCCGGGGAACACCAGATGCTGGTGGCCGGTGAACACCGCATCGATGCCATCGACGCCGGCGACGAAGAACGAGGCGTTCTCCATCATGTCGCCCTGCTTCACGTCGATGCCGGAATGCGAGAGCGCAATGACGATGTCGGCGCCCTCCTCCTTCATCTGCGGCACCCAGGCCTTGGCCGCCTCGACGATGTCGCGCGTCTTGACGTTGCCCTCGAGGTTCTTGAGATCCCAGACCATGATCTGCGGCGGCACGAAGCCGATGATGCCGACCCTGATCGGCTGCTCGGCGCCCGAACCGTCCTTGATCTTCTTGTCGAGGATGACATAGGGCTTGAGATAGAGCTTGTCGTCGCGCGGGTTCGCGGCAAGCTCGGTGCCGCGGATCAAATTGGCGCAGACGAAGGGAAAATTGGCGCCGGCCAGCACCTTATCCAGGAACGACAGGCCGTAGTTGAACTCGTGGTTGCCCAGCGTCGAGCACTCGTAGCCAAGCAGGTTCATGCCTTTCATGATCGGATGCAGGTCGCCGTCCTTCAGCCCCTTCTCATAGGCGATGTAGTCGCCCATCGGATTGCCCTGCAGCAGGTCGCCATTGTCGATCAGCATCGAATTCACGGCTTCCTTGCGCACAGCATCGATGAGAGACGCCGTGCGCGACAGGCCCAGCGTGTCGTTCGTTTTGTCGGCGTAGTAATCGTAAGGCAGCACGTTCACATGGATGTCGGTGGTCTCCATGATCCGGAGATGGGCCTGGTTGCCTTGAGCGCGGGCGGAGAACGGATGCAGCATAATCAGTGCCCCTGCGGCGGCGCCCGCAAGGAGATCGCGGCGGGATATGGGATGGAGCAGTTGCGACATGTTTTCTCCTTCGACAACTGACAAGCCCTGCCCCGAAGCGAACTTCGCTCTGAAACCTGCTTAAGTCCATTCAACAAGTCGCGCGCATGAAGCCGCCACTCGATCAGCAACGGATGACGTGCCGATGAACGATCGGGGTGAGGAAATCAGCCCTTGTCGTCGTCGCCTTGGGTGATCAGCCGCGCGCTGCGCTGGCCTGTCGCGTAGATCCATAGCCAGCTCAGCGAAACCGCAAGCCGGTTGCGAAAACCGATCAGGAAATAGATGTGCGCCACTCCCCACAGCCACCAGGCCGCCCAGCCGGTCAGCTTGAGCCAGCCGAAATCGATCACCGCGGCGCGCTTGCCGATCGTGGCGAGATCGCCGGCATGCCTGTAGTGGAAAGGACGCGCGGTCGTGTCGCCGCCGAGCCTGGCCTTGATGGTGGCCGCAACATGTCGGCCCTCCTGCTTGGCGGAAGGCGCGACGCCGGGCACCGGCCGGCCATCGGGCCGCAGCACAAGGGCGGCGTCGCCGATGACGAAAATCTCCGGGCTGCCAGATACAGTCAGATCGGGCTCGACCAGCACCCTGCCCGCGCGGTCCGCCTTCGCTCCCAGCCATTCAGCGGCTGGCGAAGCGGCAACGCCGGCTGCCCACAGGATCGTTCGGGCTGCCAGTTGCTTATCGCCAAACACAACACCTTCGGCGTCGCAGCGCGTGACGGCCCGGCCAAGCTCGACCGTCACACCGAGCCGCTCGAGCGCTTTGCTGGCATAGTCGGAAAGTTTCGGTGCGAAATTGGCCAGGATGCGGTCGCCGGCCTCGATCAGCACCACACGCGTCTGCCGCG
>NZ_RZTF01000655.1:0-1996 GCF_004023175.1 Mesorhizobium sp. M7A.F.Ca.MR.362.00.0.0 | reverse complement strand
CGAAATGCTCGCGGCCCTCGGCCGGCCGGTTCATCTCGCAAAAGCCACGGATCCGGCGTCATGACCGGCAATGCCTATCAGGACCGCACCGACCGCTTCGCCGGCATGCTGATGCGGCAGGCAGCGTGGCCGGCCGCAATCGTGGTGGCGGCAAATATCCTTGCGCCGCTGGCTGCCTCGACGCGCGGCGGCTTCGAGACTTTGCCGGCGGCCGTTGCGCTGTCGATCACAGCCGCGAGCGCTGTCGCCGTTCTGGCGCTGTCGGCATTGCTGGCATTCGACGCCCTGTTGTTCCGGGTCATGGCTGGCCATGATGACGAAGCTTCCGGCGGTGCCGCGGTGGACGACATGCTGGCGCGCATGCGCCTGAAAACGGCCCCGCCCGCGACACGCTCGCTCGATGACCGCATTGCTGGCACGCGTCGCCTGCTGTTCAAGCAGCGCGCCGCCCTGGCTCTGTTTGCCGCGGCACTTCTGGCGTCAGGGTTTTGGGCGCCGCGATGAACAGGCTTTCGCTCAAGACCTTCACCTTGCTGCAGACGGTAACCTCCGTCGGCCTCTCGGCGCTGGCCCGGATGGTGACGGGCGTGCGTCCGATCTGGAACGGCAGCCTGCCCTCCGACCGCCAGCGCATCTATTTCGCCAACCACACCAGCCATGGGGACTTTATCCTGCTGTCGGCCTGTCTCAGCGAAAGCGAGCGCGCGATCACCCATGCTGTTGCCGCAGGCGAATATTGGGGGAAGTCGCGGCTGCGCCGCTTCATCGCGCAGGACATGCTGTCGTCGGTGCTCATCAACCGGCAGTGGACGAGACCTGAGGAAAACCCGATCGAGATCATGCTGTCGGTTCTCGACCAGGGCCACTCGCTGATCCTGTTTCCCGAAGGCACACGCAACATGACCGAAGAGCCGCTGCTGGCATTCCGCTCCGGGCTCTACAATCTGTCGACGGCGCGGCCTCAGGTCGAGCTGATCCCGTGCTGGATCGAGAACATGTCGCGCGTGCTGCCCAAGGGCCAGTTCCTGCCGGTGCCGCTGCTGTGCCGCGTCGTCTTCGGCGCACCGGTGGCGATCGGTCCGGGCGAAGAACGCCGCGCCTTCCTCGAACGCGCCCACGCCGCGCTTCTGGCGCTCAACCCGCGTCCCGAGCGAGACGATTGATGCGCCACGAAATCTCCATCCTGATCATCGGCCTGCTGGCGGTTTTGACCACCGCCAGCATCGTCGCGACCATACTTTCGGCGCGAGCGCCGAAGCCGCTCAGTTCGACGCTGGTCAATCTCAGCCAGCGGATCAACGCCTGGTGGGTGATGGTGGCGCTGATGACGGTCGCCTTCTTCTTCGGGCGTTACGGGATGACCATCCTGTTCGCTCTGATCTCCTTCGCCGCGCTGCGCGAATTCGTGACGCTGACGCACACCCGCCGCAGCGACCATTGGGTGCTGCTCGGCATGTTCGGCATCATCATACCGTTTCAATATTGGCTGGTGTGGACCGCCTGGTACGGGCTCTTCGTCATTTTCATTCCGGTCTATTGCTTCCTGCTGATGCCGGCCATCACGGCGCTGCATGGCGACACCGAACGCTTCCTCGAGCGCATCGCCGCGCAGCAATGGGCGGTGATGATCTCGGTCTATTGCGTCAGCCATGTCCCTGCCCTGCTGACACTCGAGGTGCCGGGCTTCGAAGGCCGCACCCTGCTGCTGATCGCGTTCCTGATCATCGTCGTGCAAGGCAGCGACGTGCTGCAATACATCTTCGGCAAGCTGTTTGGAAAACACCGTTTTTCGCCGAACGTCTCGCCGTCGAAAACCTGGGAAGGGCTGATCGGCGGACTGGTGTCGGCGAGCCTGCTCGGCGCGCTGCTATCGTTCGTGACACCCTTCTCGCCGCTGCAGGCAGCAGCCGTGGCCTTCGTCGCCTGCTCGATGGGATTTCTCGGCGGGCTGGTCGCCTCGGCCATCAAGCGCGATCAGGGCGTCAAGGACTGGGGC
>NZ_RZTF01000654.1:0-2011 GCF_004023175.1 Mesorhizobium sp. M7A.F.Ca.MR.362.00.0.0 | reverse complement strand
GGTTTGTTGGAAAACGGCTTGGTGACATCGGCGTCGAAATTGGCGCCGGATTCCTCGACCAGGCGCTCGCCGAGCTGGTCACGCAGCACGCGCCCCTTGATCTCCAGCACATGGCCCTCGGCGAGGTCATCGAGTTGGAACGGCCCGTAGGAGATGCGTATCAGCCGCGTCACGTCTAGGCCGAGCGAGCCGAGAATGTTTCTGACTTCGCGGTTCTTGCCCTCGCGCAGGCCGATCGTCAGCCAGGCATTGGTGCCTTGCTCGCGGTCGAGCGTCGCTTCGATGGCACCGTAGAACACGCCGTCGACGGCAATGCCTTCACGCAGGCCGGCAAGCGCGCTTTCCTCGACCTTGCCGTGGACGCGCACGCGGTAGCGGCGCAGCCAGCCGGTGGCCGGCAGTTCGAGCACGCGCGACAGGCCGCCATCATTGGTGAGCAGCAGCAGGCCTTCGGTGTTGATGTCGAGCCGGCCGATGGTCATCAGCCGCGGCAATTCAGCCGGCAGCACGTCGAAGACGGTCTTGCGGCCCTCGGGATCGCGGTTGGTGGTGACGACGCCGGCCGGCTTGTGGAACAGGAACAGCCGGGTGCGCTCGATCGGCGGGATTTCCATGCCGTCGAGATGGATGATGTCATCAGGCATGACGTTGAAGGCCGGCGAAGTCAGGGCGCGGCCATTGACCTTGACGCGGCCGGCGGCGATCAGCTCCTCGGCATCGCGGCGCGAGGCCAGGCCGGCGCGGGCCAGCCGCTTGGCGATGCGCTCGCCTGCCTCTTCCGCGCCCTCGGCGGGACGCGGGCGTGGCTTGAAGCTGCCGCCTGACGCGCCTTGCGGCCGATCGTTGAAATCCCGCTTGGGGCGGTCGACGAAGTCACGCTTCGGTCTATCGCCAGCGTCGCGCGGCGCGCGGTCACCGAAATCACGCTTGGGACGGTCGAAACGCTTTTCGCCGCCCGCTGCCGCCGCAGCCGGCCGGTCGCCCCGCGGTGCGTAGGGCTTGCGCGGTCCTTCGCGCTTTTCATAGGGCTTGCGCTCGCCTTCGGCGGCCATTGGCCGGTCGCCACGTGGCGCATAAGGCTTGCGCGGCCCTTCGCGCTTTTCATATGGCTTGCGCTCGCCTTCGGCCGCCACCGGGCGGTCGCCACGCGGTGCGTAGGGTTTGCGTGGCCCCTCGCGCTTTTCATAGGGCTTGCGCTCGCCCTCAGCGGCCACTGGACGGTCGCCACGTGGCGCATAAGGCTTGCGTGGTCCTTCGCGCTTCTCATACGGTTTGCGCTCACCCTCGGCGGCCATCGGGCGGTCGCCGCGCGGTGCGTAGGGCTTGCGCGGCCCTTCGCGCTTCTCAAAAGACTTGCCTTCGGGACGCGGGCCTTTGCTGAAAGGCTTGTCGCCGCCCTTGAAATCGCGCTTCGGCCGCTCGCCATCGGCAGCCATCGGCCGATCGCCACGCGGTGCGTAAGGTTTCTTGGCGCCAAAGGACGGCTTGCCGCCCTTGCCCGCGGCGCCATCACGGCTGCGCGGTCCCGCGGCTTTCGGCCCACTCTTGGCCGGACCCTTCCTGGGTCGGAATTTCTTGTCGTTGTCGTCCATGTGGCCTTTATCCGTTTGCGCTGCTACAGCGTGGCGCATCCTTTCGGGCGCGCAACGAACGCTGTAGCACTTTTGATGTGGCGCATGATCATTTTCGAAAACCGAGTCCCGATTTTCGAGGTCCTGCGCTCAATAACAGGATCACTGAAGTTTGTCAGGGAAAAGTGGAGACCGGTTTTTCCAAAAAGACAAACGAAAATCAAAAGCCTGGAGCAAGTGCGGTTCATTCGAAACGAACTTGCTCCGTCAGGTGGCGAGGAGATAATCGGAGTGGAAATCGCGTGAAGCGGCCCGATTTCATGGCGCTGGCGCTGAAGGAGGCCGAGGCTGCCGCCTTGCGAGGCGAAGTGCCGGTCGGCGCCGTCATCGCCAATGGCGCTGGTGTTGTCGCCAGCGCCGGCAACCGCACACGCGAACTT
>NZ_RZTF01000653.1:1453-2014 GCF_004023175.1 Mesorhizobium sp. M7A.F.Ca.MR.362.00.0.0 | reverse complement strand
GAGCAGGATGTCGGCCGGCGAGATGGTGATCCGCGCCTCGGCCTGCATGGCGTTGGCGTACAGGTTCTTGTGCGACAGCACGACCGCCTTCGGCGTGCCTTCCGAGCCCGAGGTAAACAGAATCACGGCCGGCTTGGCCGCATCCTGCCGCTGCAGCGGCCAGCGCCACAGCAGAGCGGCGGCAAGCTTGTCCAGCGCGGTAACGCTCTCCCGCACATCCTCCAGCCACAGCAGCCTGGCACCACCCTTTTCGACCGCCGCGACGATATCGGCCAGATCGGCCTTCTCGACGAAGGCGCGGGAGGAAATCACGGTCCTTATCACCGCCGTGCGCACGGCAGCGGTGACGCTCGCCGGTCCGGCCGTATAGTTGATCATCGCCGCCACCCGGCCGGACGACAGAAGCCCAGTGAGCGACAGCACGACCCCATTGGCATTGGGCAGCATCACGCCGACCGCCTCGCCCGGAGCCGTCACCGCCTCAAAGCGCCTGCCCAGGACGCGGGCGCCGATGAACAGCTTGCGGTAGGTCAGCGCCCCGGAGATCACGTCCTCGATGAT
>NZ_RZTF01000653.1:0-1443 GCF_004023175.1 Mesorhizobium sp. M7A.F.Ca.MR.362.00.0.0 | reverse complement strand
CTCGATGATGGTATGCGAAGCGCCGACGCGGTCGGCGGCATCGCGCATGGCCAGGAACAGGCCACGATCGAGGTTGGTGCCGAAGAGCCGCGCCTCGGCGACACGGTCGAACAGCGCGTTGGTGTTCGAGGCCTGATCGGGGTTCCGCGCCACCAGTTCGGCGATGGTCATCGGCTCCAGCACGCTAATCGACAGCTGCGGAAACCAGTGTCGTGGCGCCCTGTCCGCGGGTGTCAGCGACACCGGCAGGCCGCGCGCGCCGCCGACGAAGATCGGCACGATCTTGGCATCGGCCTGCATGGCGATGCGGGTGACGGCACGAAACAACCGAAACGTCTTGACGTCAGGCTCGACCGCATCCGGCAGATAGACGGCGAGCCGGCCCTTGCCCCTCAGCACCCGCACCAGCCGGCGGCTGACGAAGAGATGTTCGGCGTTGAAAGCGATGGTACGGCCAAGCTCGCGCCAAGGTTCAAGCCACGGCGAGCGCGCCGAGGCCTCGTCGAGTATGTGCAGTGTGTCTTCCGGCAGCAGCGACAGCATCAGCGCCGGTTCGAAGCGCGATTGATACGAGATGACGTAGATGACTGGAGTCTGCGCCTTGCGGGCGATCCTGATACGGCTGTCGGCGATCCGGTAGGCGAGCTTGAACGGCACATAGAGCAGCGCCTGGGTAAAGCGCAGGCCGAGGCGGAATTTTTCCACCACTCCGATCAGCAGCCAGGCCAGAACAAGACCCGCAAGCAGCGCCAGTGTCAGGACCATGCCGCGTCTCTCCCAACATTCTTAGCATCTCGGCTCTTTTGCGGCCGCTTCGGCCAGAACCTAGACGATGTGGGAGCAAGGTCAATGCGGAGCTTTTGCTTCCCTTGGTGCGGGAAGCTGCTTGTCATGCCGCCTGCAGCCGTCCACTGATGAAACGAAATTCCTGCGTCTTGCCGCCATAGCCGTAAGCGGCTGCCGGCACTTCATGTACGAAGGCGTAGCTCTCCTCGTGCACGCCGCCCAGCAGACGGCCGAAGGCCGCGAAGATCGCCTTCAGATAGGCCTCCAGCTCAAGCTTGGTGTTGGTGCCGTCGACCACCTTGATATCAAGCCAGAACGTGCTGGTGCCGTGCTCGGCCAGCGACTTGCCGCCGGCGAACCAGTGCTGCGGATCGACATAGGACACGGCAACTGCCGTGATCGTCGGGTCCTTGCGCAGCTGCGTCGCGGTGATTTCAGTGATCTCCTTTGCGATGCTGGCTGAAAGAGCCGCGTCGGGCTTGCCGGTGACGCTGATGTTGATGATGGGCATTTTTCTTCTCCTTGGCTTGAGCGGCGTCCGATTGCCGTTGAAACAGCCATGCCACCATCTTTAGATCAAAAAAATCAAATTGTTTTTAATTGAAGATTCGATAACATCGAAGTGTGAAAACGCTCGATCCCGATCTGCTCCGAAGC
>NZ_RZTF01000652.1:0-2039 GCF_004023175.1 Mesorhizobium sp. M7A.F.Ca.MR.362.00.0.0 | reverse complement strand
CCTGCGCCTGTGGCTCCTGCCAGCCGGTCAGGATCGGCGAAGACGTGTCCGAGCGCCTCGACGTGACACCGGCGAAGTTCCGCGTGATCGTCACCCGCCGTCCCAAATATGGCTGCGCGCAGTGCAAGGAGGGTGTCAGCCAGGCGCCGGCTCCCGGTCACATTGTCGAGGCCGGCGTGCCGAGCGAAGCGTTGCTCGCCCATGTCGCCGTCTCCAAATATGCCGATGGCCTGCCGCTCTACCGCCAGGAAGGCATCTATGCCCGCGACGGCGTCGAGATCAGCCGCAACACCATGGCGAACTGGATGGGCCATGTCGGCTTCCATCTCGCCCCGCTCGCCGACCGCATCCTGGCGCTGATCAAGGAGGGCGAGCGGGTCTATGCCGACGAAACGACCCTGCCGACATTGTCGCCGGGCGCCGGCAAGACGAAGACGGCATGGCTATGGACCTATGCGCGGGACGATCGAACCTTCGGCGGCCAGGCACCGCCCATGGTTGCCTACCGCTTCGAGGACAGCCGTGGCGGCGAGAACGTGGAGCGCCATCTCGCCGGCTATACCGGATTGCTTCAGGTCGATGGATGGGGCGCCTATAACCGTCTCGCCGATGCCAGGCGCGCCGATGGCGCGCTGACGCTGGCGGCCTGCTGGTCACATTATCCAGGGCGAAGTTTTATCTCGAGTACTGCCGCTGAGAAGCTGGATTCTGGCGGGAAAGTCGGCGGCGTTTGTCGACATAAAATCAGCGACTGGAGGAAAGAAAGCAAGTCTGGCTTCGGCTTCCACGGCTTGGTCTGGGCCGGTTCGAGATCGGCATGTTTCCAGAATCTTTGCAGCGCATCGCGCTTCATCTTCAGGTTAGTGGCGATGTAGCGGCTCGTGGTCGCAATGCTGGCGTGGCCGAGATAGTCGCGGATTACGGTCACGTCGGTGCCCGACTGCAGCAGCGCTGCGGCGCAGCTGTGACGAAAAACGTGCGGTGTGATGCGATCGCGCGCCAGGGTCGGCCGATCCTGGGCTGCTGCTGAGGTATGCTTGGCCAGGATGTAGGCTACGCCATCGCGGGTCAGGGGCTGACCGTGACGGTTGACGAAAACATGCCGCTGATCCTCGGCCGTCATGCCGTGTAGGCGGCGCAGTGCATCGGCCGTTTGGGACCATATCGGCACGAGCCGTTCCTTGCGGCCCTTGCCCCGCAGACGGACCTGCCGTGGCGGCATCAGCTGCAGATCACCCCACAGCAGGCCGGTCACCTCGCTGACCCGCGCGCCGCAATTGTAGAGAAAAAGCAGCAGCGTATGATCGCGCCAGCCTTGACGGGTCCGTCGATCGGGGGCCTCGATGATGGCCCGAATATCATGAGCTTCAAGGTAGTGGGCAGGTCGAAGTCGCGTCCGTTTCGATGGCAGCGCCAGCACCTGTGTGTAACGGAGCGCGTGGTCAAGGTCGTTGCGCAGAAGGTGTTTGAAGAAGCTGCGCAGCGCGGCACGGCGGCAGTTGCGCGTGGCGGCGGAATTGGACCTTGTGGTCTCGAAATGATCCAGAAACGCAGCGATCATATTGGCGTCGAGATCGTCCAGCCTGAGCGCGGCGACCTCGCGGTTCTGACTCTCGGCCACGAACAACAGCAGCAGCTTGAGCGTATCGCGATAGGCGCGGATCGTGTGCGGGCTCGCGCCGCGCTGGCGGGGCAGATAGTTGGTGAAAAAGGACTCGACGAGAGCGAAAAGCGCCTGTGATGCGACCTGGCTCATTGGGGGCGCCGTGCGCGGTGCACATGCTGTTCAAACCGGTTGCTTGCCAGCTCCAGCAGTTGCGGCGTCGCCTTGAGGTAGACCTCGGTGCCGAGGATGTTCTGATGGCCGAGATAGGCTGATAGCCAGGGGAGCTTTGCGTGAATATCGATGCCTTCCTCGGCCCAGCTCGTGAGGCGGTGGACCGCGAAGGCATGCCGCTAATTCCGGGTTCGGAATTAGCGGCATAACTCCGAGTGCCGGATTATTCCGAGTGACGGCCGGGAGGCCAAAGAGTGCGGGC
>NZ_RZTF01000651.1:0-2053 GCF_004023175.1 Mesorhizobium sp. M7A.F.Ca.MR.362.00.0.0 | reverse complement strand
CGTCGTGCCGACCCCCTCTGGCCTGCCGGCCATCTCCCCCTCAAGGAGGGAGATTGGCGCCGCGCCGTTGGCGCATCTCCTCGCAGCGCGGCTGCAAAGCATAAGCGCACTGCCGACTCCCCCTGCGGAACCCAGCACAATCACTGCGGATTCCCGAACACTCCCCAGCGTCACCCCGCTCTATCATTCCCGCTCAGGCAACGGCGCCCCGGCGGTCGCGTCCGCCCCCGCGTCTGTCGATCGGCCGGGGCGATTTTTCTGTGCATGCCGTTGTCCCAAAACCGCTGGGCACTTTTGGGCGGCATGCATCAACAACAGGGGAACGACGATGAAATTCATGCTGACCGATCGCAAACTGCACCCGCAGGCAAAACCCGTCGCCGATGATTTCAGGACCGGCGGCATCAACCGCCGCGAATATCTGGCGCTGATGGCCGGCCTCGGCGTCAGTGCCGCCGGCGCGCTGGCGCTGGGCGGTCTCGGCGCCACCCCTGCCCGCGCGGCGGAACCGAAGAAGGGCGGCGTCTTGCGCGTCGCCATGAACGTCAAGGGTTTCAAGGACCCGCGCACCTTCGACGGCGTGGAGATGTCGAATGTCGCCCGCCACTGCAACGAATATCTGGTGCGCTGGAACACCGACTTCTCCTTCGAGCCCTGGCTGCTCGAAAGCTGGGAGGCGAGCGACGACGCCAGGACCCTCACACTGCATGTGCGCAAGGGCATCTCCTGGTCGAATGGCGATGCCTTCAACGCCGACGATGTCATCCACAACCTCACCCGCTGGTGCGATGCCTCGGTGCCGGGCAATTCGGTCGCCGCGCGCATGGGCGCGCTGGTCAATGCCGACACCAAGAAGGTCGTCGATGGCGGCATCGCCAAGGTCGACGACTTCACGATAAAACTCAATCTGCCGAAACCCGACATCTCGCTGATCGCCGGCATGGCCGATTATCCGGCATTGATCATGCACCGCTCCTATGAGGGCGACGGCGATCCCCTGAAGGCGCTTGCCATCACCACCGGCCCCTGCGAGCTGGTCAGCTGGGATGCCGAGACCGGTGCCGAGGTGAAGCGCAAGGAAAAACCCTGGTGGAAGGGCGAATTCCACCTCGACGGCATCAAATGGGTCGACTACGGCTCCGACCCCAACGCCATGCTGTCGGCCTTCGAATCCGGCGAGATCGACACCGACCACGAAACCGCCTCCGACGCCGTCTCGCAGACCGAGCAGATGGGGCTGATGAACTCCGAGATCGCCACCGGCTCGACCATCGTCGCCCGCTTCAATGTGGCCAACGCGCCCTATGACGACGTCAAGGTGCGCCGCGCCGCCCAGCTCGCCGTCGACAATTCCGCCGTGCTGGCACTCGGCCTCGGCGGCCGCGGCAAGCCCGCCGACAACCACCATGTCGGCCCCATGCACCCCGAATATGCCGATATCGGCCCGGCCAGGCGCGACGTGGAGCAGTCGAAGAAGCTGCTTGCCGAGGCCGGCAAATCAGACCACGAATTCGAGCTCATCTCCGTCGACGTCGAATGGCAGAAGAGCACCGGCGACGCCATCGGCGCGCAGATGCGCGAGGCCGGCCTCAAGATCAAGCGCACCGTGCTGCCGGCCGCCACCTTCTGGAACGACTGGAGCAAATACCCCTTCTCCTGCACCGAATGGCTCGGCCGCCCGCTCGGCGTCCAGGTGCTGGCGCTCGCCTATAAATCCGGCGCCGCCTGGAACGAGAGCGCCTACGCCAATCCCGAATTCGACACGCTGCTCGACAAGGCGCTGGCGACGCCGGACGCCAAGGCGCGCAAGGAGATTATGGGCAAGATCGAGCAGAATTTGCGCGATTCAGGCATCATCATCCAACCCTACTGGCGCTCGGTCTACCGGACGTACCGCAAAGGCGTCGAAGGCTGCGAACAGCACCAGGCGCTGGAGCAGCACTTTGAGAAGGTTTGGATTGAGAGGTGAGCCTTCGCCCTTCTTGGGTTCCTCTCCCTCCGGAGGGGGGCTATCGCATATGGATTCTTGCGAAGAAGGACCCCCACCCTAACC
>NZ_RZTF01000064.1:3679-21952 GCF_004023175.1 Mesorhizobium sp. M7A.F.Ca.MR.362.00.0.0 | reverse complement strand
CCATGTAACCGGCGGTTGGTCGAGCGGTTCGGCGGCGGCGGTCGCCGCCGGCCTCGCTCCGGCGACGCTGGGCGGGGACACGATCGGGTCAATCCGCGTCCCCGCCTCCCTATGCGGCGTCGTGGGGTTCAAGCCGACAACCCGCCGCTGGCCGCGCGCAGGGGTCGCGCCGATCTCTCACACACTCGATACGACGGGGGTCTTCGCCCGAAGCGTCGAGGATTGCGTCCTGATCGATCAGGTCGTCACCGGTGCGCCGGCGGCGGAGCTGGACTCTCGCGCCGATCTCAAGGGGACCCGTTTCGCCTTTGCGCCGCGCCAGTACCTGAACCCAGTGGACCCCGAGGTCGAGGCGCGGTTCCGCAACACGCTCCTGCGCCTCGCCGAGGCGGGGGTTGAAATCGTCGAGATCGATCTCGGTGGGGACTTCCAGGCGCTGGCCCTTCGGACCACGTGGAGCCTCTTCTTCCGCGAGACCAAGGCCTCGCTGAGCGATTTCCTGGAGCGACACGCGATCCCCGTCGCCTTCAAGGATCTGCACGTGGGTCTGCGCGCAGGCGTCAAGGACGCCTGGGACCACTTCGTCATACCCGGCGCGCCGGGCTACCTGAGTGAGCAGGCTTATCACGCCCTGACTGCCGACCGCCTGGCGGTGAAGGAACGCATGAGCGAGATTTTCACGCGGCATGGTGCCCACGCGCTGATCTTCCCGACGACGCCCTGCACGGCACCGAGGGTTGAGCGCCAGATGCAATTCACCGTGGGCGGCCAGGCGGTTGATTTCCGGGCATTGGCCAACAACACCATTCCCGCCAGCGCTGCTGGACTACCCGGGGTCAGCCTGCCGATCGGCCTTGACAGCCATGGCCTCCCGATCGGCCTCGAGCTCGACGGGCCAGAAAGCGAGGATCGCGCGCTCCTTGGTCTCGCGGCGCGGGTGGAGAAGGTCCTCAGGGCTAGTCAATAACCTTCTAATCGCTCTCGAAATCCCGCCCCTCATCATTTGGAGACAGCCAATGGCCACCCCCACGGTCGAGACACGCCCGTTCACAAACGAGCACATCACCATCCGATCCGCCAATCCCTTCACCGAGACGAAGGCCAGGCTTGAGAGCCTCGTCCCGCGGATCGACGATGGGATATTCACACTACTGCGATACGGCGAGGCCGAGCGCGCTTTGCGCGAGCTCGAAGCTTCGGCGAACCTGTCGATTTTCGGCTTCCGGGACCATGGCGCGCTGTTGGCGATCGCAGGCCAGAAGCGGCGCTCCATCCAGTATGACATTGGCAACCCGCTTACGGCCTCGAAGATGACCCGCCACCAGCTTTCCGCCGGGATTTACGCACCCATCCGCGTCCTGTTGCGAGAGGACGGAGAAGGCTCGGCGTTCGAGTACGACCGGCCCGCCGCCGTTTTCCGCCAGTTCGGCGACCCGCTGGTTGACGTCGTCGCGCAGCGTCTCGACCAGGAACTGCAAGCCGTGCTGCAAGCTGCGGCGGCCTCAGGTTCTGAAGACGCACAGCCGCAAGTGGAAGGAAGGGCTTCGTGATGCCGAAACAACAGCGCCGCGTGATTCTGATCAACACCTTCCGGTTGAAGGCAGAAGATCCGGCGGAATTGATAGCTCTGCTAACCAAAGTCACAGAAGAGTCGGTCGCGACGGCCCTTGGCTTCGAAGGCGCGACACTGCATCTGAGCCTGGATGGCGAGCGGGTTGTGATGTATGCGCGCTGGCGAAGCCTCGCGGAATATCAGGCGATGCGCGCAGGCAGCAGCTCGATGAGCGCGCTTCGAGAGATCATGGTAACTGTGATTTTCGAGCCCGGCGTGTTCGAGGTCGTACGTGAGTTTCGGCCGCCGGACGTCTGACTTCACGGCCGGGCTTGTTCGTTTAATCTCAATTGAAAACTCCTCCGGAGGCGTCGGAACGCTACGTTCTCGCCCTACAACGACTGTCTCCGACCGAGTTCATAGGTGACGCGTCATTGCGGGGGCGAACGTCGGTGTAGCCGACATCTGGCGGAAAGCCGTCGCCGGTAATGGAACGCGTTCCCATGCTCATCCGCCAACGGCGTTCTCAGCCAATCTATGCGGCTGCTTATGACCCACCGTTCCCACAAAGCGGACTGACTGGATTATCCGAAGCCAGGCATTCCTAAGCGACCGCTTGCCCGGAGGAACGAACGGCCGCTTTTGGGGGGATCGATGCCGGTGAGGCCGAACGGCCGATATTGGGCGCAAAGCTGCCATTCGGTATGAGTTAAATTCGGGCAGCAAAATAGCTGGATCAGCTTCCTGAATCAAAATGGACGAACCGCTTCGTAAACCACTGACGAATAACGACTGTTTTAGCCTCTGCGGGTCAACTTTGCATATACAATCAATACGTAGAGGATGGTTAGCCAACCGGTTTCCTTCATATTCTCTCGTATGGTCCGGCGAACCTAAGACCAAGAAGACAACTAGTTTTTTGGGAGGGGTGCCTCAGTGCAATCCACAGAGAAGATCAATCACTGCATTTTGACCATAACGCTAAATTGGCTTGGCCCTCGCGCGTAACTCGGCTGTGTCGTTGCGATCGAGATGTCCTGGGACAGCGCAGGCCAGGATCGGCGACAGCGCGCATGAGCGTGCCCGGCGTTTTCGCGGTCGGGCAGCGAAGCTCGAGGATGGGCGTTGTCATAAGGTTTGATTCGCCATTGCCATCCGGAGCTCGACAACATCCTGGTCGTGCCTCACACTCCGAGGTGATCGAGAAGACTTTGTTGATCTTCGGCCATCTGATGGTTCGTCATTTCTCTGACGATTTTTCCATTTTCGATTACGTAGTACCGGTCGGCGACCTCGGCGGCGAATTGAAGATTCTGCTCGACTAAGAGAATGGTCAGTCCCGTGGACTTGATATCTTTGATCAGTGCACCGATCGCATCGACCACGACAGGTGCCAGCCCCTCTGTCGGCTCGTCGAGCATCAGAAACGAAGCGCCCATGTAAAGGGGCCGCGCTATCGCTAGCATCTGCTTTTCCCCACCCGACAACGACGCGGCCTTTTGCGAGCGCCGGGTTTTGAGGATCGGGAAATACTCATAGATCCGGTCGAGCGGCCAGGCGGTGTCTCCGTTCGCACGGCCGATCGTCAGATTCTCGTATACGTTCAGCGTCGAGAAAATTCCGCGGTCTTCCGGCACAAAACCGACCCGCATCTTGCAAATCCGCTCAGGCGAGAGATCGATGATTTCGGTTCCGATGAAGCGGATGCTCCCGGTTCGTCGGGGAATATCGCCGATGATCGACTTCAGCAGCGTGGTCTTGCCGGCACCGTTTCGCCCCACCAACGTTACCACTTCGCCAGTCTGGACAGACAAGTTGACGCCCTGCAAAATATGGCTTTCGCCATAATAGGCGTCGAGATCCGTTATCTCCAGCATGCTCAATGGCGCTTTCCCAAATAGGCTTCTATCACCCGGGGATCCTGTCGGACGTCGGCGTAGCGACCGCGCGTTAGAAGCGCCCCCTGCTGCAATACAATGATCTCATCGGCGACATTTGCGATGACACCGAGGTTGTGCTCCACGACGATGATCATGCGGTCGACGGACAGTTGCGCAATAAGGTCCGTCGTACGCGATACATCTGCCGTCGTCATCCCAGCGGTTGGTTCGTCGAGAAGGAGAATCGTTGGGTGTGCTCCCAGGGAAATCGCGAGCTCCAAGGCGCGTTTGCGGCCATATGGCAGGTCCCCTGCGGGTCGACCGCGCAAAGAGGACGGAATTCCGACCTGATCCAGCAGTGCCGACGCTTCCGGCCGGTGATCCTCATGCCAGTCGATCTTTGCGAAGGCCTTCGTACCCCCGTCTGCTCGGCGCTGCACCGACAGCACGACATTGTCCATGACCGAGAGATTGGGGAAGATGCTCGTGATCTGAAAGCTGCGCACGATACCTTGGCGAGCAAACTGCTCGGCTCGTAAACGAGTCATGTCCTGGCCGTTGAACAGCAGCCGACCACGCTTCGGCCGATAAAACCCGCTCAAGACGTTGAACAAAGTCGTCTTGCCGGCCCCATTAGGGCCGATGATGCCGTAAACCGGCTTTCTCTCGAATTTCAGGCTTAAGTCATTGATCGCCTTGAAGCCGCCGAAACTCATCGTGACGGACTGCAGTTCCAGTAGCGGCATCACGGTTCCGCCAGCGCTCTCGCCAATGTTCTGGCCACAATCAGGCATCGGCTGCATCTCCCGTAGCGACAACCCGATCGGGCTTCGATGCATATCGCCTGTCCGAGCCAGACATTTCGGCGGGTGGAACGCGGTCAACGGAATAATGCACGATTTCGCCGAGTATGCCGCGGCGGAACAGAAGCACAATGGTGACGAAAAAAATGCCAAGGAACAGGCTGCCGCTGTCCGTTATCGACGAAAGCGTGCTGCGCATCATCAGGACGACGCCGCTGCCAACGAATGGCCCGAAAATGGTGCCTGCTCCGCCCAGAAGCGTCATCATGACCGGCTCTCCGGACGCCCGCCAGCTGACCATCTCGAGCGTAACGAACTGATGGTTCAGCGCATAAAAAGCGCCTCCGATCGAACATACCAAAGCCGAAAACACGTAAGCCTTCACTCGCAGGCTGTATACATTGTACCCAATGCTCATTAAGCGCTGCTCGTTCTCGCGAGCGCCGAGAAGCGCGAGCCCATAAGGCGATTTGAGAAGCCGTAGGATGGCGTAGACCACCAGTGCCACAGCGCCCAGAGATACATAGTAGAAGACCCTATCATCGCCCAGATCCAGCCCCAGGAGTGTCGGCCGAACCAGCCCATGCAGGCCATCCTCGCCCCCCGTAAAGTCGGGAAACTGGTTGATGATGAAATATACGATCGATGCGAACGCGAAAGTGATCATCGAGAAATAGATCCCCTTCTTTCGCGCGACGACCAAGCCGAAGAGGAGGCTGACAGCCGTACTGGCGGCGACACCCGTGAGCACGGAAAGTAGCATCGGGACCCCGAGCTTAACCATCAGAATGCCGGTGACATAAGCGGAAGTGCCCCAATAGGCCGCCTGTCCGAAAGATAGCAGGCCACCGAATGCGAACAGAAGATCGAAACCGAGGGCGAACAATCCCCATAGGATGATATCGGTCGCCAGGACCGGATAGATCACCCAAGGAAGCAGAAGGGCGGCAGCAAGCGCGACCAAGGCGGCAGGCCTGCTCAGGAATACCTGTCGCGCGCGCTCCGTCATCGGTGTGTAGTGAAGCGCGAAATGAGAGATGTCGATGCCCTGGAAGATACCGCCGGGCCGCACCAGCAGCACAACAAGCATAAGGATGTAAATGACTGCGGTGGACGCCGGGGCATAGAAGATCGCTGCGATGGCCGAGACGAGACCGGATGCAAAGCCCATGACCACCGAGCCGGCAATCGACCCCATCCCGCCGGCAACGACCACAGCAAAGACGAAATTGATCATCTCTTCGCCCATGAAGGGTGACACGTTGCGCAACGGCGCGGAGAGCGCCCCAGCCAGCCCGGCCAGAGCCGAGGCAAAGAAGAATGTCCCGGAAATGAGGAGGGGTACGTTCCCACCGAAGCATTTGAGGAGATCGGGCCGCTCCGAGGCCGCCCGGATAAGGGCGCCCAAACGGGTACGCTCCAGCGCGAACCATGTACCGAAACACAAGCCGATCGATACTATGACGACAAAGAGACGATATTTCGGATAGGAGACGAACCCAAGGTTGACGGCACCTTTGAGAAGGTCGGGCACAAGATAGGGCGCGGACGTCACACCGTAGAATATCCGGACGACGTCTTGCATGATCAGCGAGAGGCCGAACGTTAGGATCAGAACATACGCAAGGTCGAGGCCGTAGAGGCGCCGTATAAGCAGCCGTTCCAGCACGATGCCAGTCGTGCCAACAAAGACGGCTGAAACGAGGAAGCCGACCCACAACGAGAGGCCGAATTGAGACCCCAGAACCAACGCGGTGACGGCGCCAAGCATGAACATGGAGCCATGCATAAAATTGACCACGCGCATCATGCCGAAAATGATGCTCATTCCGAGGCTCATCAGCGCCAGGACCCCGCCGGTCACCAGCCCATTGAAGAGCAATATCGCATAATATGACATTAGGTAGAACTCCGGATCCCTGCAGGCCAGATGCGTCCCGGCGACGTCGATAAACCGATGCCGGGAACTATGTCGTCCTACTCCCAGTCGTGCTTGCAGGTGCTGTCCGTCTCCGGATAATACGCCTCGTCACCTGGAACCGAGCCGGTGATATCAAAAAAGTCACTATCGTTCTTCACGCCCGACGCGGGCTTGACCTGACCGACGAAGGTGCGCTTGACCACAAGATGGTCGCTCTTGCGCATGAGCGCGTCCTTCGCGAACATGTCGCTGAAACGTCGGCCTTCAAGGACTTTCGTCACCTTGTCGGGATCGTCGGTGCCGAGTTCCTGGACCGCTTTCAGCACCTGATAGACGGCGGAATAGTTCCCGGCGTGTATGTCGCCGGGATAGAAATTCAGTTTCTCATGGAAGCGTTTGGCGAATTTCCGGGTCTCGTCGTCCAGATCCCAATACCAGATCAGCGCGGCGTTAACGCCAGCCCAAGTGTCTGGGCCAAGAGCTTTGACGTCCGACAGATTCAACTGGCCGGGAACAATCTTTATACCGGCGTCCATCAATCCGAACTCTCGTGCCTGCTTGACCGCGTTGCGCAGGTCCTGACCTGATTCAAGAATGCCGATGGCCTGCGCGCCCGCCGCCTGCGCTTTCAGGAGATAGTTTGAGAAATCATCATTGGGGAACGGCACCATGTCCACCCCGACGATTTCGCCGCCATTCTGCTTGACAGCCTTTGAGAAAGAATCGAGCAGAGATTTACCGAAGGCAAAGTCAGCCGCGATAAAGTACCACTTCTTAGTGCCCTCCTTGGTCATTTGTTTGACTGGGACCGACATGGCTGAAGTATCGTAACCGTAGTGCCAAGTGTATTTACCGCAGGCCTCGTTGGAAAGTGCCATGGTTCCTGGGCTGACGAAAGTCGTCAGAATGTGTCGTTCGTTGGCAAGCTTGGCAACAGCGATCGCGGCCGCCGAGCTCGACACGTCCGTTATCAGATTCACGCCCTGGGAATCGATGATCTCGCGTGCCTTGTTGACGGACAGCGCCGGATCAAGCTTGTTGTCGACGACGATGACTTTTATCGGAACCCCGTTGACCTTGCCACCGAAATCTTCGACCGCCATCTTTGCGAATTCCACATCACCTGGACCTGAGGTTTCTGAATAGACCGAGGAAAGATCAGTCAGCATCAGAATGTTGAACGTGCTGCTCTTCATCTGGGCTGATGTCGGGACAGTACCGGTCAGAGCGATAGCTATTGTCAGGCCGACAGCAGCAAGTGTCTTCATTGGCATTTATTAATTCCTCCTCATTAATATTTGTCGTTTAAGGCGGTTTGGATTGTCGTGAACCAAGGGTTCGGGCGCATAATCGCCGCCAACCAGACTGTCTGGCGATGGCGCAAATGGTAGGGTTGCGGCAACGCTCCTCCCCCACGACAAATATCCGCCTACACCGTGGGCTCAGCCCAATTCTGTGGCTCGGGTTCTTTTCCAGGGTTTTTACCGCAACTGCCGGCGTGAGGGAGTCTCATATGGAAAACATGTCATCGCGTTTGGAGATGCACGCTGACGGGCTGGCTGCAGCAGGGTACTAGGGTTCGCCGCGTATCGCGGAATCATTTGCGAACTGTTCGCCCTCTCCACGGAGCAATTCCCTTGCACCCTACTGACAAGGCGAATTTCTGTGTCCAGACAGAAGCGCTCTGCGTCGAGGATAAGGTCGTCACGGACACGCCCGTAGCGCAGAAGCTTCAGCCCAGTGCCGCCCGGTAGGAATGCGAACGGCACGATCGGATCGGCATGCCGGCCCAGAGCGCCGAAACTTCCCCTGCGGCAAGTGTCCCCGGGGCAAACTTCGTTCAGATCGGCTGATTAAAAGCCCGCAATCACGACCTCCCGTAAAGCGCGAGAGTTTGCCCGTTGACGAAACTTTGGTTCGCTTCGAGATCACGCACAACCAGGCGTCCGAAACTCCTGACGCTTAAAATTTCGTCGCCCACTCTTCGATGTTCGACTTATCGAATACCAACAGGTCCTTGAGATAAGCGCTGCCGTCCGCCTCCACGGTCATGTCGCCGAGACGACCGATCTTGGTGGTGCTGTTGGCTGCACCGTCGGTTTGCCCACGCGCGAGCATGCCGGCATACATGACGGCCGCGTAGCCGAGATCAGCAGGACTCCAAAGCTGGAACGTATCGGTCACACCGGAAAGCACGTTTGGCTTCATCTCCGAAGGCAGGCCGTGGCCCGTAACAAATATCTTGCCCAACTGACCTGCATCGGTAACCGCCCGGCAGGCGGAGACAATGCCGACGGCGGTCGGCGAGATAATGGCCCTCAAATTTGGGTACGCTTTTATGAGTCCCTGCGCCTCGCGATAGCTCTTGTCCGCCGCGTCGTCGCCATAGACCACGCCGACCAGCTTTAGCTTGGCATATTTCTCCTTCTGCCACTCCTCCTTCATCTTCTCGATCCAGAGGTTCTGGTTGGTTGCCTGCGAGGTTGCCGACAGAATTGCGACCTCGCCTTCGCCACCGAGCGTCTTGCTGATCATGCGCACGTCATTGGCGCCGATTAAGTCATCGTGCGGGGCGTTCACATGCATTATGCGGCCTTCCGGCGCGATCGCAGAATCGAAGGAGATGACCTTTATGCCACGCTGCATCGCCTTCTTGCCTGTAGGGATGAGGGCTGTGGCGTCGTTGGCCGAGATGACAAGAGCGTCGATTTTCTGGGCGACGAGCGCGTCGATGACCGCAATCTGCTGTTCGACGGTCGCTGCGGTCGGACCCGTGTAAACGAGTTCGACATTGCCTAGTTTATCGGCCGCTTGCTGACCACCATCGCAGGTCACGTCGAAATAGCTGATGCCCATGACCTTGACAACCAATCCGATGCGCAGCTTCTGCTGCGCGAAGGCGGGCCGCAAAGGTGCCGTTGACGTAACGCCAGCGAGCGCAGCACCGGACACGAGTTTCAAAAGCCGACGGCGATCCGGATTCATTGCTTCCTCCCATCTAGTTTCAAGAGATCGATATTGGGGCGCTCCAACAGAGGGACGCCAAATCGTCAGACAACCGCGCGCCAGACCTCCGGAACGAAGGCATAGCCACCGCCTCGTCGCTCGACATGACCGAAGGCAGGAAAGTCCAGGTGAATGCCGGCTACGCGAAGCCTGTCTGCAGCCGCCATATCCAAGGCACGCCGCCTGGTAGCCACAGCCAGATCGCGGTCTATGTCAAGAATCGTTGCTGCCTGGGGCGCCGTAAATTGTAGATGCGGCATATGAACAATGTCGCCCCAGATCATTACAGAGTCACCGCCGGATTCAATGAGCCAGCCGGTGTGGCCGGGCGTATGGCCGGCCTGTGTGACAGCAATGACCCCTGGCATGACGGGTCCGTCACGAACCGTCCGGATGCGCTCTCCATACGGCCGGGTAGCCCGCCGGAACCCTTCAAAAAATTCCTGCGGTTCGCCATCGGGTGAGCGTGAGGGCGACATGGGATCTCGAAAGAACTGGAGCTCGGCCTCGTTGACGACAAGTTCTGCGTTCGCAAACACAGCCTCACCGGCTTCATCGATTAACCCATTGATGTGGTCGGGATGCATGTGCGTGATCAGGATGGTGTCGATGTCAGCGGGAACAATGCCGATTGCCGCCAAGTTCCGGCAGACCATGCCCAACGTCGGTCCCGAACGCGTTCCACAGCCCGTGTCGACAAGCGCCACATGATCGCCGGTCCGGAGCAGAAAGGCATTCATCGTCATTTTGGGCGGAACCGGACGGAACGCCGCTGTTTCGATGCGGATGCAATCCTCCTGATCGATACCCGCGATCATATCGAAAGTGGCCTGAAAGGTACCGTCATTGACCGCAGTCACCGTCATGTCGCCGATGGCGATGTGATAGGCACCCGACGGCTGGCAGTGTGGTTTGGCTGCTGTCACGTCACATTCCCAAGGTTCTTCGGGAGGGTGCAAGCGGAGCGGAGAAGCGCCCAATCTTCAGCGGGCCGTCAACGCAAGCGCTCGGCGAAGCCTGGGAGCACGACCGCCATCCTCCAAAACGGCCGAGATGGCGAACCGGACGACCGCCATTAGGTCTCTTAGGACATGGTCCGAAGGAACGGAAATCGTAAATTGCCAAGCAACCATCGCGTTCGGCGATGAGAGATGGGGGCGATCGTCGCTACGAAGGTTTGCTCGGTCCTAAGTAGAGACCGCGCTCGAAGCCTTCATAGAGTTTCAGAGTGATCGGATCCCCGAAAGGCAGTATCTGCGTCATGATCACGCCGCCTATGCTTCTGTAGCGATCCACCCAGAAATAGGTATTGGCAAGGCCAGCCCAGGTCATGCTGCCGGCGCTACGCCCATTGGGCGAATCACTCGTATTGAGCAGAAAACTCAATCCCCATTTCTGCGGCATGCCAGGGAAAAAATCAGTATCGTTGGCGAGATCCTTCAACACCGAGGTGAGCACGCCTGCCTTGATGTCGCCGATGCTATTCTGGCCCATGAGTTCGACGGTATCCGGCTTGAGCACGACAGTGCCATCCTTGGCTCGCCCGTCATTCAAGAGCATCTGGATATAGGACGCGTAGTCGCCAGCGGTTCCGTAGATGCCGCCGCCGCCCATGAAGAATTCGGGCTGCTGGGAGATCTCATGCTCGATCGGAACAAGCGAGCCGTCTGCTTGGCGGCGATGCACGTCCGCCAGGCGCTCGCGCCACGCCGGTTTTATCAGAAACGCCGTGTCGTGCATCCCAAGGGGCGCGAACAGGTGCTCGCGCAGATAGTCCTCGAGCGATAGGCCGCTGACAGCTTCGACGACCTGCCCGGCCCAGTCGATGCTGATGCCATATTCCCATTTCTCGCCCGGATCGGCCACCAGAGGCTGAGCGAGCGAACTCAACTTGCAGTCGACTAGCAGCGGTATGTGGTTCTCGCGCATATAGCGCTCGACCGCCTTATTCCAAATGTCGTAGCCATAGCCGGATGTGTGCGTCAGCAGATGCCGGAGTGTGATCGGCCGCTTGGCCGGCCGCACCATTGGCGTGCCGTTCGCGTCGAAACCATCGAGAACCTCTGGTGAGGCAAGCGACGGCAGGACGCTTCCGATCGGCTCGTCCAGAGCGACCCGCCCCTGCTCCACCAATTGCATCGCCGCCGTCGCCACCAGGGCCTTGGTCATCGATGCGTACCAGAAGACTGTGTCTAGCGTCATCGGTGCGCGCCTGGTAAGGTTACGCAGGCCGAAGGCGCCCTCATACAGCCGGGTCGTTTTGTCGACCGCGATGGCAACGACGCCGGGCACGTCACCGCGCTGCGCCGCCCTGCGAAGCAAGGCGTCGATCGAATGCACATCGCGTGTGGTCACTATTGCGTCTCTCCCAGGGGCGTTGTCGTAACTGTCGGCGCCAGAACGGCGAGCTCGCCCGCTATGTCCTCCATCTGCTCGCCTCCTGCCATCAGCGACAGCAGTTCCGTGCTGCTCTTTTCACCGCGCTTGAAACTGGCCGCAACACGACCCTGGATCAGGACGGTGAACAGGTCGCCCACGAGCGTGGCATGATGTGCATTGTGCGTTATGAAGACAATGCCGACACCCTCGGCACGCGCCGCCTGTATGAAGCGCAGCACGGTAGCGGCCTCCTTGACACCAAGTGCCGATGTCGGCTCGTCCAGAATCAGGACGCGGGCGCCAAAATACATAGCTCGCCCGATTGCAAGCACCTGTCGCTCACCCCCCGATAGCGATCCCACCAATTGGTTGCCGTCGCGCACACGCGTGATCCCGAAGCGCCTTATCTGCTCCACGGAGACGCGGTTCGCCTTCTCGATGTCTAGCCGCTGGAACGGCCAGACACCTTTCTTGGGCTCGGCGCCAAGAAAAAAGTTCCTGCCCACGCTCATCAGCGGAATGGTGCCGATATCCTGATGCACTGTGGCGATACCGCGCGCTCGGGCATCGCGCGGATCGGTGAATTGCGTTTCCACGCCATCAAGTAGGATCTTGCCTTCACTAGGACCGTGAAAGCCCGACAGGATCTTAATTAATGTCGACTTGCCGGCACCGTTGTCACCTAGAAGGCAGACCACCTGCCCGGCTGGAACGCTAAGAGACACGTCAGTAAGCGCCTGGACGCCGGCAAAGCGCTTGGAGACGCCTTGCAGTTCGATGAGGGGGCGGTTTTCAGAAGCCATGCAGAACCTCGCGCTGTCGGCTAGCCAGCGCTCATGGCGAGGCGCCGGAAGTAGTGATTGGTGATCACGGCCGCCATCAGCAGAACGCCGAGAAAGAGCTGGACCCAGTCGGTGCTCCATCCGGTGTAGAAGATGCCGATATTGATGACGCCGAAAATGACGGTGCCGAGAAACACCCCGAACGCGGAGCCGTAGCCGCCGCCGAGCAGGACGCCGCCGATTACGGCGACGATCGGTGCCTGAAAGACATAGCCGAGGCCGGCAGTCGCGTTGCCGGAATGATATCCGATCGCCTGGATGACACCGACAAGGCTCGCGCCAAGACCGGTCATCATGAACAGCACGATCTTGACAAAACCTGTCGGTACTCCGGCGCCGCGCGCCGCGACAGCGTTTCCACCGGTCGCGAATATCCAGTTGCCGAACGCGGTCCTCGCCAGTACCCAACCGCCAAAGATCGTGATGGCGAACCACCACAGGATCGAGATGTTTGCCTGGCCCCAGTTCGATGCGAAGACAGCATCTGAAAGCGGTGTCGACTTCACCGAGACCGAGGTGGTGTTGCTGAGCAGCCGCGCCAGGCCAAGTGACAGGCCGCCTATGCTGAAACTGCTGGCAAGCGTCACGATGAAGGACGGCAACCCGGTGCGCACGACAAGGAGACCGTTCAGGACGCCGACAGCCAGGCCAAGTGCAAGGGCGGCTGAGATCATGAGCCACACGGAAAAGCCAAACAATGTCGTGCCGATCGCAACCGTGATCGACGCCGCGCCTACCACCGCGCCGACCGACAGGTCGAACTCGCCCGCAACCATGAGAATGCCGACCGGTATGGCGATGATGCCGAGCTCGGCTGCGGTGTTGAGCCATCCGGCGGTGCCGTCGAAGGTTACGAAGCCGTACCGATAGGCCGTCGCCGCGAAGAAAGCATAGACGAAAACGGTGGCTACGAAGGCACCGAACTCGGGTCTGCGCACTAGACTGGACGGAGACCAGCTCCGCATTGGCCGGGAGGTGGCGGCCGATGCGTCACGCAGCGCCTGGGTTTCCAATGTCATGAGCGTCATCCGGCAAGTGCTGGGATTGGTTGAGAAGATCCGAGGGACAGTGAAGGCAGGATCTCGGGCGCGCCACGATCGCAGGGAGCTGGCGCGTAATCAGGACGCCCCTCTGACGCCGGGATAGGTCCCGTTGACTTTCAGCACCTCGTCAACATTGTCCTTGGTGATCATCAGCGGACCGGTTGATATCTGACCCATTGGCAGCATCTTGTATTGCACATACTGGTATGCCGCGAGCAAGGCGTAGTAGCCGTCGAGATATGGCTGCAGGTCGGCGATGAAGAGCAGGTCGCCGTTCTTCAAGGCTTCGAGCGAGCCGAGCGACAGGCCGAGCGAAGCATTGACGATCTTTCTTCCGCTCTGCTTGACGGCCTCCACGGAAGCAACGCCCTGCACGGCGCCAATGGTCCAGATCGCATCGATCCTCTGATCGCTTTGCAGCGCACCACGGATGGCGCTGCTGACAAAAGTGGGGTTGCTGGCATCGGAGAACTGGATGGTCAGGACCTTGGAGTCGCCTCCGGCCGCCTTGAAGGCATCGTTATAGCCGAGGCAATCCAGGTCCAGCGTGGTGTTGCCGGGAACGTGATTGACGCAAAGGCCGAATTTTGCACCGGCCTTGATCTCCCTCTCACCAACCGCGCGACCGAGGTCACGGGCGCTGAAGCCTACGTATGAAATCGCGCCGATATCCCGCCAGGAAGCGCCACCATCATGCTGAATGATGACCGGGATGCCGCTGGCCGTGATCTCCTTGATGATGGGGTCGAGCGTGTCCGGGAAGTAGTTGCCTATGACCATGGCGGCCGGCTTCTGGCTCGCGGCCTGCTTCACCAGCTTGGCGTAGTCGGCGACGAAATTGTTGGGATCGGTGCCGGTGATCCACTGGTAGTCGACATTGAGGTCACGAGCAGCGTCGTCGCCGCCCTTCTTCATCGCGCCGAAAAAGGGATCCCATAGCGGGCCGCCCAGCATGACGATGCGCGGCTTGTCCTGGGCGCTGGCGGCACCGGCCGCGCTTAGCGAAGCCAAGACGCAGACACCCAAAAACGCAACTGCGGCCACGCCGCGCCGTGCCAGCGAAGCTGGTAGCATGTTCATGATCTCCTCCCAAAAGAACCGGCCGATAAGACCGACATGAATTGGTCTAGGTCAAACGGCTTTGGGCGCTAAGTCGTGGTTGAGCATCCAACCATCGCGATGCGCGAAGCTTGCCGCGACGACTTGCTTGGCCGCGGAGGCAACGCGGCTCAGCCGAGCTGCTTTGTCATACGGACGCGCCGCGCACGCTCGCCGGCTGCGTTCAAGGTCAGCGCAACCAGAAGGATCAGGCCGTACATGATCTGGATGTAGAAGATCGAAACCTGCGCCAGCGTGAACAGGGTCTGGATCAGGAAGAGCAGCGTGCCGGCCGCGGCTGCACCCAGCATGCCCCCTCGCCCGCCGGTCAAGGCGATGCCGCCCAGCGCGACGGCAGCGATGGAGGTCAACGTGTACGGAACGCCGACGCGTGGATCACCCGAACCGAGGGCAGCGGTAAACACCAGCCCAGCGATCGCCGCCAGCACGCCGCCAATGACGTAGGCGATGATGCGCACGCCCGCCACATTGACGCCCGATGCGTAGGCAGCGCGCGCATCCCCTCCAACGGCGAGCAGGTTGCGGCGGTAGCCTGTCCGCTCGAACGCCAGCCAGACAAGGCCAAGCACGATGAGCAGGACGAGCATCCCCGAAAGTCCGCCATAGCTGCCTGCAAGACCGAGCAGCCATTGCGGCGCCAGACCGCCGGCCATGGGCAGCATCTCTAGCGTAATGCCCTGGAAGGCGAGGAACGTGCCCAAGGTTGCGATTATCGGCTGGACGCGCACGACTGCGATGAGGAAGCCGTTCAACAGGCCGGACAAGATGCCGACGCCCAGCGAAGCGCCGATGATTGTCACCGGATCGGCCCACCCATTCGGCACGAGGATCGACGTCACCATGGCATTGACGAGCCCCGCAAGCGGCCCGACCGAAAGGTCGATCCCGCCCTCTCCTGAAAGCACGGGCGCGGTCTGGGCCATGGCGGTGATGATGAACGGCGCCACGCCGATGAGCATGCCGTTCCAGTTCGTCACATCGGTAAAAGCGGGGCTAGCGAAGGCGTTGAGAGCAGTGAAAATGACCACCGCAATGAGCACGGGCCATGCGTAGCTGCGGTCGCCGAGCCACTTCATGTCGAGGTCTCCAGTCGGCGTTGCGAGAACATCGCATCGATCAATGCGCGTTCACTAAGGTCGCCGCGCTCGACGATCGCGCTGACGGCGTGATCGTGAAACACAACCACCCGGTGGCAAAGCAGGCACAGTTCCACCAGTTCGGTCGACAGCATCAGGATGGAAACGCCGCTCAAAGCGAGATTATTGAGCACCTCGTAGAGGTCGCGCTTGGCACCCAGATCCACACCACGCATCGGATCGTTCAACACCAACACACGCGGTTGGGTGGCGATCAGACGCCCGAGTAGCGCCTTCTGCTGGTTGCCGCCACTCAGCGCCGATATCGGCGTGTCGAGCCCAGCCATCTTGACCCTGGTCCGCCGAGTGACCTCGCCGGCGACCTCTATCCGCTTCCTTGTGCCCAGCACACCCCAACGGGCGAATGAGCCGAGCGCCGATACGGTCACGTTGTCGAGCACCGACAGCGGGGCGAAGATACCCTCGGATTTGCGGTCGCGCGGCAGGAACGCGATCTTCGCGCGCGCCGCGTCGCGTTGCGACCGTATGGTCATGGTCCCGACGTGCACTGTCCCCGTGGGCGCGCGACGCAGACCAGCGATGCACTCCAGCAGGGCGACCTGGCCGTGCCCCTCCAGCCCCCCCACGCCAATGATCTCGCCGCGACGAAGGTCGAGATCCAGTGTCGGCTTGCCTTCGAGAACCGACAGGCCTCGCACGCCGACGATCACCTCGGCATTGGCGGGAATAGTCTCGCCGCAGCCTTCGCCTTCCGCCGCCCGCGCACCTTCGCGCGTCGACATCAGGTCGAGCAGGATTTCGCTCGATACTGCGCCGCGCTCCAGCGATGCGACGCTCCGGCCAGATCGAAGTACCGTCGTGCAATCGGCAAGAGCGTGAATCTCGTCCATGCGATGCGAGACAAATAGGATCGATCGCCCTTCGCCACGGAAACTTCGTAGCACTTCGAAGAGACGATCGCGGTCTTCGATATCGATCGCGGAGGTCGATTCATCGAGGATAAGCAGGCGCCAGGGCCGCATAAGAGACCGTGCGACGCCGATCATCTGGCGGTTGGCGAGCGATACCGTGCCGGCCAGCCGCTCGATATCAAGATTGCCGATACCGACAGCCGCCAGTGCTTTCCGCACGGCTTCGCGCTCGCGCAAGGGGGTCATATTGCGACGGATCATGCCGTCCAGGCCCAACATGACATTGTCACGAATTGACATGTCTGGAAGGACCAGCGTCTCCTGGAACACCGTAGCAATGCCGGCGTCCTGCGCGGCACGCGGATTCGCGAAACTGGCTTGCCGGCCGAGCCAATCCAGTGTGCCCGCTTCTGCGCGGACGATGCCGCTGAGTATCTTGATCAGCGTGCTCTTGCCCGAACCATTCTCTCCGACAACGGCATGGATTTCGCCCTCGCGGATCGACAGCGAGCAGGAATCAAGCGCGATCGTTTCGCCAAATGTCCGGCGAAGCCCATCCGCGGACAGAAGCAGCGGCATGCCCTTGCGGTCGGCGGGCGGTTCTATCGCGCGCTGATGGACCGCGCTGTTCATATGCGCATACTCAGATGCGGTTCGCGGCCATAGAGCGCCACGAGCCCGACGATCAGGAAACCGAGGAATATCTGCTGTGCCGCCTGGTCGAGCCCGAGACCGACAAGGAGGGTGCTAAGTTCTGTTACGACAAGGCAGCCGGCAATTGTGCGCCCATAGCCGCCGCGCCCGCCGGTCAGCGGCGTGCCGCCGACGACGACTGCTGCGACAGTGGTGAAGAGGTAGGCTGCGCCGACGGTCGGATCGGCCGCTCCGCTGAAGCCTGCAAGTAGAATGCCCGTCGTCGCTGCCAGGAAGGCACTGAGCGCGTAGACACTCATCCAGACGAGCAGCATCGGCACGCCGGCCAATTCGGCGGCGCGAGGATTTGCCCCTGCGGCGAACATCCAGCGGCCGAGCTTGGTCTTGCGCTCGAGGAATAGGATGCCGCCGGCGATGAGCAGCCAGATCACCACGGAGCCGGGCAGCGGGATGGGACCGGTCTTGCCGATAACCGAAACCATGTTGACGAGCCAATCAGGCACAAAGCCCGAAACCTCGCCATGCGTCCCTGCCCAGATGGCGCCAAGGATGATCGAGCCACTCGCCAGCGTCACCACGAGCGGGTTGAGCTGCAGGTATCGGGATGCAAAGCCGTTTGCCAGACCGATCAGCGTCGCCAGCGCTAGAATGAACACGGCCGCAGCAAAAGCGGAATAGCCGGCGCCGTAAAGCAGCGCGAACAGCACGTTAGACAAGCCGATCACAGCCGGGATCGAAAGGTCGAAGCCGCCGATGACGATCGTCAGGGTCTGGCCGACCGAGGCGATGCCAAGCAGACTGGAAAGCAGCAGAAGCGACAGCAGGCTTATGACGCTGGCATAGCCGGGAATGAAGACGTTTATGACAAAGAAAAGGATGAAGGCGAGGAGAAACGGGGCCAAAGGCCCGGCCACTCGTTGGATGGTCTTGAGGGACAAGTCGGTCAAAGTGCGACTACCATTCATACCCGACGGGTGTGATCCTTTGAAAAGCAATGCCGCGCACGGTGCGCAACTCCCTTATGGGTGCCCGCGCTGAACGCGAGCACCCATCGTGGTGCATTTCA
>NZ_RZTF01000064.1:0-3614 GCF_004023175.1 Mesorhizobium sp. M7A.F.Ca.MR.362.00.0.0 | reverse complement strand
GGCTGGGCGTTGGTCGAGACGATCTCAACCTTGGCTCTCGGCTCGCCGCCGGTGAAGAACTGCTCGAAATACGAGTCCGGCACGAGGTGCAGGTCCTTGCCGTTGGCGAAGCAGGTGCTTTGCACGGTCATGGAAGCGTCGTAGTAGTCATTGAAGTTCTCCGCCGTGATGCTGGGCAGCGGCATGAAGATGGTGTTCACCTTCGGTTTTTGCCCGGCCATCATGTGCAGTGCAGGAATGAAGGCGGAATAGGCCATCGGACCGCCATCCTGGACAAAGGTGTTGGCGGTGAGGTTCTTTTCCTTCCAGTAAGCAAGCAGGCTGCAAAGGTTGGTGACTTCGGTGATGATTGGAAGCGCACGGCCCGATTGCTCGAACGCTTGGCCCACGCCAACGCCCATATTGCCTGTCGAGAACACAGCGTGCACAGGCTCAGGATGCGTCGCCAGGAACTTCAGCACCTCGGTTTTGGCCACCGACCCGGTCCACATGCCAAACAGGCTGCCGGCGACCTTAATGTCGGGAAACGCCTCGACGGCCTTCCGGAAACCCGTCTCCTGAGCGACCGTGTTCGCGGTCCCGGGCTGTCCGTTCATGATGAGGGCGGTACCTTTGCCGCCCAATTGCTTGGCGATCCACTCACCTTCGTACTGACCGCGATAGTAGGGATTGGTCGCTACGTTCAGCGCTTCCGGGCAGGTGACCGTCGAGTCGATGGTTACGAAAAGGATGCCCTTATCGAAAGCCTCCTTGATGCCCGCGCAAAGGCCGGTCGCAGACCCCGGATAGCTCATGATCAGGTCACAGCCCTGCGCGATCTGCGCCTTCAGCTGCGTGAGCTCGAGGTTGATGTCGCCGTTAGAGTTCGTGACGTTGAGTTCGGGTTCAGCGAGGCCTTGATCGGCCAATTGCTTGGTCAGCGCCTTCAGCTCCGCCACAAGGTTGGCGCGCCACGAATTCCCAAGATAGGAATCATTGTGGCAAATCTTCCATGGCGGCGCATGGGGCTTCCAGTTAGCGAACGGATCGGCGACTATATTGGTCGCATACCAGTAGCCGCCGTAGTATTTCTGCGCCTCCTTCGGCACGGCGGCCAGCGCGGCTGCCTGCTCCTCGGCCGTCGGATCGGCCGCGTGACTAGCCGCCAGCCCGACCAACGAAAATGCTGCCGTGCAGGCCGCCACGGTGATCACGCGGGCGAACCGTACGGCTCTGTTCTTCCAGGTAAGCATGCTCTCCTCCCCTTTTTATCATGAGGTTCGCAAACCGCCGGAAGGACGAATCTAACCCTCGCCATGAGGGGTCGCTCATAGCAAACGTTAAAGACCCTCCCTGCTGGCCTGTTTGGAACAGAACCCCTGCGATGGTTATAGGAGACACTGACAATTCAGCCGAAGTCGTCGTTGGCTATGCGGCCATCGCCCCAGACGATGTCCATGGGCGCGCTCCGCAGTTGGGACTGTCACTAGGTGAGGCGACTTCCTCAGGGCAAGACGGGCATCTTGTAGTTTGCCAGGAACTCCGACCAGCCTGTATTGATGTGCACTTCCATCGCACCCGTAGCGCCCTCAACATCGCCCCGCTCCAGAGCGGCCAGAAGCGTCACGTGTTCATCGAAAACGCGCGACTGCCTGCCCGGCATCTGGCTCAGCAAGTCGAGCGGATATTTGGCCCAGAGTATGCGCACGAAATCGAGCGTCTGCGCCTGGCCTGCCAGTTCGTATAGCCGGAAGTGGAAGCGAAAATTCTTCTCCCGGCAGGCGGCGCGGTCGCCAGCCCTGGCGGCCATGAGAAGATCGTGGTTGATGGCTTTGAGAACGTACAGATCGTTCGGCGACATGCGCCGCGCAGCTTCCGCGGTCAGGCGCGTTTCAAGCAACTGTCGTAACTGGTAGAGTTCCTCGGCACCTTCGATCAGGAAGGGTGCGACGATCGCGCCGCGATGGGCACTCACCGCCACATAGCCCTGGGCTTCCAGCAGCCGCAGCGCCTCGCGCACCGGCGTGATCGAGACGCCGAGCATCTTGGCGATCTCGGCCTGCTTCAGCTTCTGTCCACGCGCGAGGACACCGACGATGATCTTTTCGCGCAGCACTTCAGCAATCTGATACTCAGCCGTCGTCCGTGATTTCAAAGACCAGTCGCCGCTGTCGTCGGCGAGACTGCGCTTGCTGATCTGTTGCTGCAATGCGTCGAGCGGCTGGTGGTCAGTCATTCCTCATTTCCGAAGCCGACACTCGAAACTGCTGGTCGACCTACATCAGGATTTCCATGTTCGTCCCGTTCCCGCAACCACAATCGAGCGGTTCAGCGTTCGACGGGCATCAGAATATTGATTTCTTCAGCCGGACTCTTGAGATCGGTTGATTTCGGCCTCTTGGCGAGTTGGGATCACGGTGGATTTTTTCCCATCGCGCACCCTAACGGAAGCATGGAGGAGTATCGTCAGTGAGCGACAAGGACCAGTTGGTCATTCCCGTCAAAGCCGTCCGCGATGGCGTCAATAAGGACCCGGAGTTTGCGATTGCCGCCCGCTTCTGGAACGCCCGCATCCGCTTCTACAGCAACGAGGCGGACGAGTATTTCATGGAGATCCGGGATGGCCGCGTCGTGGACTTCCAGCAAGGAAGCGACGGCTACAAGTCGTCGACCATCTATGTCGGCGGGCCGCGGGAAACCTGGCGCGACATCCTGAAGCCGGCGCCGGCGCGCTTCTGCAACGACTTCTTCCCGGCGGCGATCCATCGCGGCATGCGGCTCGGCGGCGATCTGTCGTCGCTCTATGCATATTACAGCGCCTTGCAGCGAATCCTCGCCGTGATGCGCCAGGAGATCAACGGCGTGAAGGCTTGAGGGACGGATGATGGCAAAGTTTGCAAAGATGGAATGCGGCTATCTGTATCTGACCCTGGATGACACCGAGTACCGTATATACCTCGAACAGGCTGGCACCGGCATCCCGGTGCTGCTGCAGCACACGGCAGGCACCGATGCGCGCCAATGGCGGCACCTTCTCGAGGATGAGGAACTCACCCGGTATTTCCGTTTCATCGCGTGGGACTTGCCCTACCATGGCAAGTCGCTGCCTCCCCTCACCCACCGCTATTGGGAGACTGGCTACAAGCTCAAGATGGACTGGTTCCTGCGCTACGTGCTCGAGTTGTCAAAGGCGCTCGAGCTCGACAGACCCGTCTTCATGGGCTGCTCGATGGGTGGGCTGCTGGCGACCGATCTGGCGCTTTACCATCCCGAGCATTTTCGCGCCGCGATCGCGCTTGAGCCTCTTATCAAGAGCCCCGAGCCTGGCACGCTGACAGACTGGTACTGGCACCCAACGACATCCAACGACACACGCGCCGCCTTGCAACACACACAGTGTTCGCCGAGCAGCCCGGAGGTCTACCGCCGCGAGACGATCTGGATGTACAGCCAGGGGGCGCCGTCGGTCTTCCCGGGCGACCTGCACTATTATGTCGAGGAGCATGATCTCACGGATACGGCCAAGGATATCGACACGGCGAAGATCGACCTCTATTTGCTGAATGCCGATTACGACTGGTCGGCGACGGTCGAGGAAGGGCGTCAGCTTGCGTCGTTGATACCCGGCTCGAAAT
>NZ_RZTF01000650.1:0-2058 GCF_004023175.1 Mesorhizobium sp. M7A.F.Ca.MR.362.00.0.0 | reverse complement strand
GTTTCGTACTTGCCGTGCCCAAGGCAAAACTCGATGACTACAAGAAGCTTGCCAACCTCGCAGGGCCTATCTGGAGGGAACACGGCGCGCTCGCCTATGTCGAATGCATCGGCGACGACGTGCCCTATGGCGAGGTCACGTCCTTCCCGCGTGCCGTGCAGGCCAAGGACGACGAGATCGTCGTCTTCGCCTGGGCCGTCTATGAGTCGCGGGAGAGCCGCGATGCCGTCATGGCCAAAGTGATGGCAGATCCCCGCTTGAAGGCCGATTGGGCGGACATGCCGTTCGACGGCAAGCGCATGATCTTCGGTGGCTTCAAGCCATTCATTGAGCTTTGAGCAGCCGGTAGCAGATTAGAAGAAGCCTCTCAGCTTCGTCATCCTAGGGCGAAGCAGGAGCGAAGCTCCGTCGCGAAGACCCTAGGATGACGACGCGGGTGCTTAGGCCAATCTCTAAGGCCACGATCAGCTAGCGTTGCGCTAATCCAGCTTGTCGAGCAGCGGCTTCAGCCGGTCTCCATAGCGCTTCCACAGATCGACCGACCCTTGATACATCGGCTGGCGCACCTGTGCGGCTGAAGCCGTGCGAACCGGTCGGTCGGTCTCGTGGAACGATAGAGCCGCGTCGTCCCAGGGCAGGCCGAGATGAGCGATCAATGCCCGCGTCTGTCCTTCCTGGTCGGCGACAAAATCCTCGTAGCGTACATCATGCACGACGCCCGGCAGCACCGTGTGCCAATGCTTCATGATGTCGGTGTAGAGATTGTGGAAGTCGGCGAGCTCGCCGAGATCGTAGCCATAGCGATGGCTGTCACCGCGGAAATGCACCTTGTAGATCGACAGGCAGGTGGCCGCCGCATCGCGCGCGCAGTGGATGATCCTGGCCTTCGGCATCATCATGTGGATGAAGCCGACAAGCAGGAAGTTGCCTGGCATTTTGTCGGTGACGTGACGCATGTTCGGATAGCGGGCATGCAGCATGTCGAGATAGGCTTGCCCTGCCTCGGCAAAATCCGCATCGCCCATATCCGATACGCCCCATGGGAAGCCACCCGGCATGGTCGCCGGGAACTGCTTGCCGACCGCCTTCTTCAAGATGCTGAGCTCGCCTGCGCCATAGACCTGCGGATGGCTGGCAATGATCTGCTCGACCAGCGTCGTGCCCGAACGCGGCATGCCGACGATGAAGATCGGCGTGTCGTCGCTGATTGAGCTGGGCCTGTGCTTCTCGAAGAAGCCGGCATCGAAGGTGGCCTTCATCGCCTCGAATTCGGCCCGCGTCCTGGCCTGGTCGTAGTTGATGCCTTTGCGGCGGATCGCATTGCCTTCGGCGAAATAGTCGAAGGCCCGGCCATAATCCCTGAGATCGTCATTCGCCTTGCCGAGTCCGAAGGACAGCTGCATGCGTGCCAGGCTGTCCTGCGGCGCCTTGGCATGCTGGGCTTCCATGCCCCCAAGCTCGCTGTCGCGCTCCTTCTGGCGCTTGACCTGCGTCAGCATCAGCCAGGCTGTGGCCATGGCGGGGTTGATCGCCAACGCCTGCCGGAACAGGTCGACCGCCTCGTCGAGCTTGCCCTTTTCCATCAGCCCGACGCCGAGCCCGTGCAGCAGGTCGGCATCCTTGGGACGTATCGCCAGCGCTTCGCGGAAGACGGCGAGCGCCTCATCCAGCCGCCCGGCTTCCTGCAGGGTTTCGGCAAGCCCGATGCGGGCGCGCACGTGAAATGGGTTGCGTGCAACCGTGCCGCGATAAATCTCTTCGGCCTCTTCGAACTGGCCGACCTGCTTCAGCGATGAGCCGAGATTGTCGCGCGCCGCGAGCTGGTCCGGCCGCAGATCCACCGCACCGCGGAAGAAATCGATGGCCGCAGCAGGGCGGCCGAGGTCGCGCATCACCGTACCGAAATTGTTGAGGAAATCGGGATTCGTCGGCTGCAGGCTCACCGACCGTTCGATGAGATCCAGCCCTTCTTCGCTGCGCCCGGTCTGGTGCAGCAGCAGTCCCAGGAAATGCGCCGCGGCCGCATGCTTGGGCTGACGCGCCAGCACCTGCCGGTAG
>NZ_RZTF01000649.1:0-2073 GCF_004023175.1 Mesorhizobium sp. M7A.F.Ca.MR.362.00.0.0 | reverse complement strand
AATGAGGCGTCTTGCATGGCTTCTACACCTGCCTGAATGCCAGAACTGCGTTCGTACCGCCCATGGCGAAGGCGTTGCTCATGGCGACGCGCACCTTGCGCTCCCGCGGCACATTGGGTGTGATGTCGAGGTCGCAAGCGGGATCTGGCTCGCGATAGTTGGCGGTCGGCGGCACGACGTCCTCTTGGATTGCCATCACGCAGGCGATCATTTCAAGCGCGCTCGCTGCGCCGAGGCAATGCGCGTGCGTGGACTTGGTGGAAGAGATGGACATCGAATAAGCGTGGTTTCCAAACACACGCTTGATCGCCGCCGTTTCAGTCTGATCATTGCTCTTGGTACCGGTGCCGTGCGCGTTGAGATAGTCGACGTCCTCGGCATTCAGCCCGGCATCGGCAAGGCAGGCGCGCATCGCCGACGCTGGCCCCTCGACAGATGGCGCGGCAATGTGGAAGGCATCGGCGGAAAGGCCGACGCCGGCGATCTCGGCAAGAATTGTGGCACCACGCCTCGTGGCATGCTCGTAGCTTTCCAGCACGGCCATGCCCGCACCCTCGCCCAGCACCAGGCCCTTCCTATCGGCGGAGAAGGGCCGGCAGGTATCGGGTGAAAGCACGCGCATTGCTTCCCATGCTTTCAGCACGCCCCATGCGAAGGGTGCGTCGCTGCCTCCGGAAACCATTACGTCGGCCCGGCCCAGCTTGATCTGGTCCACCGCCGAGGCGATCGCATGGTTGGCCGAGGCACATGCGGAGGTCACCCCGAAGACCGGCCCGCGCAAGCCGAGGCTCAAGCTAAGATGGACGGAAGCGGCGCTGGGCATCACCTTTACTCCAGTGAAGAGTTCAGCACGGATTGCGCTACCCAAAAGCAGTGAGCGGTAAGTTTGTTCTGTTGCGTACGAACCGGTAAATCCGACGCCCACTGTCGCGCCGAAGCGATGGGCATTCCCCTCGTCGCAGGAAAGTCCGGCCTGCCGCATGGCTTCGCGCGCTGCAAGCACGGCGAGCAAGCTGAAGCGGGCCATGGAGACGAGCTGCTTGCGATCGATGTCGTGCTGGGGCAGCGCCTTGATCTCAGCGCCGGTCATGCCCTCCAGGTCATGAAGCTCGGAATTGGCGATCGGGCCGATGGCGGAGCGGCCTTCGCGCATCTCTTTCCACATAGAGGCGGCGTCGGTGCCCAGTCCGCACAGGCCGCCCACTCCGGTGATAACGACGCGCCTGTCCATTCAAGCCTCCTTCGCAAGCAAGCCGCGGACGGCTTCCACGACGTCGCCGACATTCTTGAGATTGGACCAGGCATCGGCCGTGTTCATGTCGATCTTGATGCCGTAGGCCTGCTCCACATCCCAGAGGACGTCCGCCAAACCCAGCGAATCGAACCCGAGCGCGTCCAGTTCCGTGGCGATTGTTATCTCGCCGACGAATGACGCAGGCATTCCCTCACCGCTCTCCGACTCGGCGCGTTTCTTGATCAGGGCAATGACGTCCGTTGCGAATTGATCGGCCATTCTGTTTCCTGTCTTTCTTTCCCGCGTTTCGACCTGGACGCGGCTCAGTTCCTGAGGCGCGCCGCGTCGCGAAAGCCATCACGCTTGGGCAACTGACAAAACCCAATGCTCATAAAGCCGGATCAGGTCCGGCCGGTGTGTGGCGTAGGTGCAGTATGACGATGTGAGCCGCTACACGTGCGCGTCTCCCGGTCTGTCCATAGGCTCGGAAGAAGTCGGACAGTTTGACATGGCCGGTCAGTTGCAACTCCCTTTCCCAGCACTCCACTGCCCGGTAGAGCGCATGAAAAATCTCCTTTCGGGCGGTTTCTTAAGACGCTCGCCACGCCATGAGGCAGTGGGGGCATCGGTGTCCATCAGGTGCTTCTGCCCATGCAGGATTCCAGAACATTGATGAAATCGTTTGTTTCGATGAAAGGCATCCACACTTTGGATGGTTGACCACGCTTTTCAAAGATCGTGAACTACATCTCCTCGTTGTGCTCGACGCACTCCGGACAAGTAACCTCATGGGCGCGGCATGCAGGATTAACCGAGCCCAGCCGGTCATGAGTGCGGCC
>NZ_RZTF01000648.1:0-2084 GCF_004023175.1 Mesorhizobium sp. M7A.F.Ca.MR.362.00.0.0 | reverse complement strand
GCCAGCGAAGCCGTCGCGCGGGCAGGAACCCTGGCGTCGATCTCGCGCCGCGGTTCCTGCACGGCCGCGACGGGCAGGATGACGGAGAAGCGCGTGCCCTTGCCAGGGTTGGAAAAGATCCGGATCTCCAGCCGCAGCACCCGGGCGATGCGGTCGACGATGGAGAGGCCGAGACCGAGGCCCTCGGCCTCGCGCGCGCCCTCGTCGAGCCGGGTGAATTCGCGAAAGACGGTGTTCAGCTTGTCGCCGGCGATGCCGATGCCGGTGTCGATCACCTGGATCTCGGCCAGTTCGCCGCGCCGTCTGACGCCAACCAGCACGCGGCCGTGGCGCGTGTATTTGATGGCGTTGGAGACGAGATTCTGGATCAGGCGGCGCAGCAGATTGCGGTCCGTCGTCACTGTCAGCGATGACGGCATGATGGTCAGCGCGAGCTTCTTCTCGGCGGCGAGCGGCCGGAAGTCGTTGCCGATCTGGCGCAGCAATCCGTCGAGGTTGAAGGCGGTATCGTCCGGCTTCATCGCGCCGGCGTCGAGGCGGGAGATGTCGAGCACGGCGCCGAGGATGGTCTCGACCGATTCCAGCGAGGATTCGATGTTCACGGCGGCCTTGCCGGCAGGCCCTTTGCCGGCCTTCTCGATCAGCGAGGAGCAATAGAGCCGGGCGGCGTTCAGCGGCTGCAGGATGTCGTGGCCGGCGGCGGCGAGGAAGCGCGTCTTGCCGAGATTGGCCTCCTCGGCCAGCATCTGCGCCTGCGCCAGCTCCTCGTTGACCCGGGTCAGTTCGATGGTGCGGGTCTTGACGCGCTGCTCCAGCGATTCATTGGCACGCTTCAGCGCCAGATCCTGTTCGACGCGCCCGGAAATGTCGGCATAGGTGGCGACGATGCCGCCGTCCGGCATCGGGTTGGAGCGCAGTTCCAGGATGCGGCCCGAGGTTTTCAGTTCCATCTGCCATGGGCTGACGAAACTGGTCAGGCGGTTGAGCATGGCCACACGCTGATCGGCGGGGATGTCGCCGCGTTCGGCGAGATGGCGCAGGATGCGGTCGAGCGAGACGCCGACCTGGCCCATCTCGTCGGGCAGGTCGAACAGCGCTCGGTACTGGCGGTTCCAGCAGATCAGGCGGAAATCGCGGTCGAAGACGGTGATGCCCTGTTCCATCTGGTCGAGCGCGATCTGCAACAGGTCGCGGTTGTGCTGCAGCGCCTCGGTGGCGTCGTCGAGCAAGCGGAAGGCGTCCCGGGATTCGCGGTCGTGGCGCCGAAACAGCAGCGACAGGATCAGGCGCGCCGAGGAGGAGCCGACGGCGCTGGCCAGCAATTGCTCGGAAAAGCGGATGACGTCCATGCTCGCCTGCTCGTTGCCGTGCAGCGAGGTTCCGTTGGTCTTTTCGAACGACTGGAAGGAGCGCTCGGTGCGCTCGACACCGAGATAGCGCCCGATCGTGTCCTTGAGGTCGTTGACAGTGATGGCGGTGCGGAAGCGGCGCAGGCTTGGCATCGGGCCGGCATCGCGCGGCACGAAGATCGACGCCTGTATGCGTTCCAGCGGCACCGAAGCGCGCGACAGCGAACCGAGCACGAAGAACACTGCGTTGATCGACAGGCTCCACAGCACGCCGTGGTTCAGCGGTTCGGCGACGGTGCCGAACAATGCCTGCGGCCGCAGCGCCTCGAAGCCGAACAGCCCGTGCACGATGATGCCGGTATCGGGTGCGGCAAGCGATGGAAACAGCAGGGTGTAGCCCCAGACGATGATGCCGGCGACCATGCCGAGTGCCGCACCCCGGCCGTTGGCGCCGCGCCAGATCAGCCCGCCGATCAGGGCGGGCGCGAACTGGGCGATGGCCGCGAACGACATCAGGCCGATCGACGACAGTCGCGCGCTGTCGGTGCTCTCGCGGTAGTAGAGGAAGGCGATGAACAAGAGGATGAAGATCGCCCCGCGCCGCACATTGAGGATGAGCGTCGACCAGTCCTCGGTCTCGGAGGTCGAGGTCTTGAGCAGGCGGCGCACGAACAGCGGAATGACGAGGTCGTTGGAGATCATGATCGACAGCGCCACACTTTCGACGATCACCAT
>NZ_RZTF01000647.1:0-2086 GCF_004023175.1 Mesorhizobium sp. M7A.F.Ca.MR.362.00.0.0 | reverse complement strand
AAGGGCGACACCGAGGCACTGCTGATTGCCGTAGGAGCGGCGGTAGCAGTGGAAGACGACATTTCGTTTATATTATACACATCGACCGCAACGTTGCTCATATTGCCGTTGTAGTTGGTGACCAGGTTAGCTGTAGTTCCAGTTGTGATCGGCAAGGAAAAAATGCCCGCAGCAATGGAAATAGCAGGACTAACGTTGGTCTTGCAAACCGCAACAGCAGCGGTAGCATTCATAGTTGCACCATTAATAAGGCGGCCACTAGATCCAGAACGAGCCGTGACCACCATTACCACAAGGCGATCCGCCGCTGCAGGGCCAATTGCTGCACCATTAAAGGTGTGGCTAGAAGCGGAGGTAACGGACGTCAATCTGCCAATATAAGTTACGACAGCACCGCCAAGAAACTTCTGCCACACGCCGGCTACCTTGACGTAGCCTTTATTGGGCTGTTTCCACACACCCCCGACTCGAACCCAAGGCTTAGCGACCGAAGGCTTCCAGATGCCACCAACCTTCGCATAAGCTGTCATGAGTATTGGAACCAGACATCACCATCGGCGCCGCCACTCGGTGCCGCGGTGGAGATCGTCAGACCGCGACTGGCCATCGTGCCGACGCCGAGAAGCGCCTTTGTCTGCGCAATGGTTTGCGGCCGGAGGTAGGTGTCGCCAGTGCCGTCCGAAGAAATGCGACCGACGAAGCCTGTCACGGCATCGGCCCCGTTCGGAAAGGTAGACCGGAACAGGCGGGTGGTGATGTCGCCGGCTCCGTCCCGCTGGGCAATTGTGCCGACCGATGTCGCTTGATCTGCAGAGGCACCTGCAAGCTTTGCGCTGTCGACCGCCTGGGCCGTCGCGCCGAGCTTACCGCCAACGGTCGCTGTCAGATCGGTAATCTGCTTCTGCAGCTTGCCGAGCGCGGACAGGACCGTGTCGGCCGCGGTGATCGCACCGCCAGTAGCCGTCGACAACCCAGTCAGAACCGTGGCTATGACGGTGGCGGCAAAGTTGGAAATCGTGGCGGCGAGCTGGGTGCCGGTATGGGTGGAGCGATCACGCAGCGCTGCGTCGGTGCTGTTGGCAGTTGCTGCTGACGCGATGCCCGCGAGCTTCGTCTTCTCCGTCGCCGTGTAAGCTTTGTTCGTGGTGCCGTCGCTGATATCGTCTGCGGTCAGAACGACGGCCCCGGTGCGGCCGGCGATCGACAACACGGCGTCGGTGTAGTCTTCCTTGAACCAATTGGCGGCGAAGGTCGCGGTCGAGGCGTTGTCGACGATCGCGACGATACGATCGCCATTCACGAAGGTCTGGCCGTTGACCGTGCCTCCGGTCGAGATGATGTAGGTCCAGCCCGCTTGGGCTACGCCAGCGCCTGGGAAGGTACCAGTAGAGGCATCCCAGGTGCCCTTCAGGATGATAGCCTGGTCGAGCCCAATGACTTTGGCGCGCAGATCGTCCAGGTCGACATTGCCGGTGACAGTGATGAACCCGAGCTTGGCGCTCATGGCAGTTGTGAACGTGCCAGTCGTGCCGGTCAGGGCTGCATTGTATGCCTGAACCGAGACACCCACGGCAGCGCCTATGCGCGCGTCAGCCGCCGTCGAGAAGTTCGAGATCGTGGCGGCGAGCTGCGTGCCCGTGTGGTGGCTTCGATCGAGCAGGTATGCGTCGGTTTGATTGGGAGTGGCGCCATCAGCGATGTTGAGCGCTGCGCGCATACCAGCTGCGGTCAGCTCCTCAACACCACCAGTGCCGGCTGTGGTGCGGCCGAGGAAGCGCGCATTCGATATGACGATACCGTAGCCATTGAAGGTGGTCGGCTTGTCAGTGATGCCGCCCCAGGGCGCGCTGTCGGCGACGTCGGCGGCGTTGACCTTTCCGTCAACATTGGTGTCGTAGACGGGGGTCGACATATCGCCGTCACCCGGATCACCTTTGTCGCCCTTCACACCCTGGATGCCCTGGATGCCCTGAATACCTTGGTCGCCCTGGTCACCTTTCGGGCCGATGTCGCCCGTGTCACCCTTGATGCCCTGAATGCCTTGGATGCCCTGGATACCTTGGTCGCCCTTGTCGCCCTTCGGGCC
>NZ_RZTF01000646.1:0-2090 GCF_004023175.1 Mesorhizobium sp. M7A.F.Ca.MR.362.00.0.0 | reverse complement strand
ACCGCCGATAGTAAGCCGGCTGCCGTCGCCGAGAGGCTGGAAGAGGAATTCCGGGCGAAAAGCTGCGACGGGTTCAACATCCTGATGCCGGCACAGCTTTCAGCGCTCGACGATTTCGTCGATCTGGTTTTGCCGGAACTGAGGCAGCGTGGCCTGTTTCGAGAGAACTACCGCGGCACGACGTTGCGCTCGCATCTGGGGCTTGCCGGCGGAGGTGACCGATGACCGCTCGCCAGATGAAGCTCGGCGCCTTCCTGTGGGCGACAGGCCACCACATCGCCGCCTGGCGCCATCCCAAGGCGCACGTCACCGCCGGCATAGACATCGATCATTACATCCAGCTGGCGCGCACGGCGGAGGCGGCGAAGTTCGACATGATCTTCTGCGAGGACGCCGCAGGCCTGCGCGAAGCCAATGTCGGCATTGCCAGCCAGACGTCGCGCTCGATCGGCTTCGAGCCGATCAGCCTGCTTTCGGCGCTCGCCGTCCAGACCAGCCGCATCGGCCTCGTCTCGACGGCCTCGACAAGCTACAACGAGCCCTATGGCCTGGCGCGAGCCTTCCTGTCGCTCGACCATCTGAGCGGCGGCAGGGCCGGCTGGAACTTGGTCACCTCGGCCAGCGCCGTCGAGGCCGCCAATTTCGGCTCGACCGGCCTCAAGCCCCATGCCGATCGCTATGAGCGCGCGCGCGAGTTCGCCGAGGTGGTCACCGGGCTCTGGAACGGCAAGCTCGATGGCGCTTCTGGATCCGGACATGACGGCCAGAGCTTTTCGGTTCGCGACCCGCTCGATCTGCCGCGTTCGCCGCAGGGCGCGCCGGTGATGGTCCAGGCCGGCGCCTCGGATGTCGGCCGCGACCTTGCCGCCCGCACCGCCGATGTGGTGTTCACCGCGGCGCAGACCTTCGAGGAAGCGAAGGCCTTCTACGACGATCTCAAGGGGCGTCTGGCGGCCTACGGGCGCGAGCCTGACGACATCAAGATCATGCCGGGCGTCGCGCCAGTGGTGGCGGAGACCGAAGCGGAGGCCCGTGAAAAATATGAGGAATTACAGGCGCTGATCCCCGACGACGTCGGCGTTGCGCTTCTGTCCAGCTATCTCAGCATCTCCGATCTGTGGCGCTATCCGATCGACGGGCCGCTGCCGGACCTGCCGGAAAGCGAGGGGATGAAAAGTCGGCAGGCGCTCGTCATCGAGCAATCGCGCCGCGACAACCTTTCCATTCGCCAGCTTGCCCGCCATTTCGCCGGCGCGCGTGGACATTGGCGCATCGTCGGTACGGCGGCCCAGGTCGCCGACGAGTTGCAGGCGCGGTTCGAGGGCGGTGCGGCTGACGGCTTCAACGTCATGCCCTCATATTTCCCTGGTGAGCTGGATGCCTTTGCCACGCTCGTCGTGCCGGAACTGCAGCGGCGCGGCCTGTTCCGCACGGAGTACGAGGGCCGCACATTGCGCGACCATCTGGGGCTGAAGCGGCCGGTTTAGCTGTGGCGCAGCTTAGCCTGCCATCACCCTGCCATGCGGAACTTGATGGTCGGCACTTGAGGTTGCGTTGTGACTGACCAGCGCCGTCATGATCTCGGCTGCCGCCAGCGCCGCGATGACCTGCGGGCGCTTGTCCTTGACCGTATCGCCGCCGATCGGCGAGACGAGGCGGGCAAACTCGGCCTCGCTGCCTGCCGCTGATTTCAGGAACCAGTTCCTGAACGTCGCTTTCTTGGTCTTCGAGCCGATCATGCCGACATAGGCGGTGTCGCCGCGCTTCAGCGCCTCGGCGACGATCAGGAAATCCAGCGCATGATCGTGGGTGAGGATGGCAAAGGCGGCGCCGGCAGGGGCATTTCGCACCATCGCTTCCGGCATAGCTGTCAGCCTGGTCTCGACGGTTTCCGGCATGCCTTCCAGTGCCTCGGCCCGCGTCTCGATGACGACGCAATGCACGGGGAGAAGTGCTATCGTCGACGCCAACGCCTGGCCGACATGGCCGCCGCCGAAGACGTAGACACGCGGCAAGTGAGCCTCCTCAGCTTCCGCAACCGCAACCAGTTCGGCGGCAAGCGCGGCATCGACGAGCCGGATCAGCACTTC
>NZ_RZTF01000645.1:652-2101 GCF_004023175.1 Mesorhizobium sp. M7A.F.Ca.MR.362.00.0.0 | reverse complement strand
GTCCAGACCCAGGCACCTCGTCCGCGCATGGCGGCAACTGCGGCAGCCTATATGCGAAATCTGCGCAGCCAGGCCCGGGCGCGCTTTGGTCGACGTACATTGGGCCGAACCACGCGATCTGGCCGTATTGCGGAATGGATAGGCGACCGCACTTTATCCGAGGACGAGCTCCGTGCGATAGGCGAGAGCCTGCAAATCCAGACGGCGCTCCGAAAGTTCACCAATCCTATCCGGGGTGCTGTCAGACCAATTCGAACCAGTCGCAGTTCGCCAAGAATTTGTGAAGTCTAGGCCGAGCCGAGGCTGCGCCACTCGGCGAGAGCGGCGGCCCGTTTAAGCTTGAAATTGTCGCGAGTGTAGAGATGGCGTTCCTGGTTAAAGTGGTTTTGGACGGACGAATGGACTGCGGCGAATTTCTGCAAACATCGCATCTGCCGGAAGCGCTGCATGGCTCGTTCTCGTCGTCGGAATGGCAGGTGTGAATTCTCCGCTCGATTGTTCATCCAGCGCCCGGTTTGCTGGCGATCGGCAGTTCCAATTTCCTTCAGGGCCGCGCCGTAGGACCTTAGCTTGTCCGTCACGATGGTCTTCGGAGAACCATTTCGTTTCATTGATTTCTTGAGGAATTTCAGTGCTGCCCTGCGATCCCGCCTCTTTGAAACAAAGGCTTCGAGTATCTCCCCTTCGTGATCCACGGCCCGCCAAAGGTAATGGGTCTCGCCGTTGATCTTCACGAACACCTCGTCCAGATGCCACTGCCATTGCGGCCAGGCCCGCATCCGTTGCGCTCGCTTCCGGCGGATTTCAGCCGCGAACATCGGGCCAAACCGGTTCCACCAGAACCGGATTGTCTCATGGCTGACATCGATGCCGCGCTCGTGCAGCAGATCCTCGACATTGCGCAGCGAGAGAGGAAAGCGGACGTACAGCATCACCGCCAATCGGATGATCTCGGGTGACGTCTTGAAGTAACGGAACGGGCTGGGTTTGGTCATCCTTCGACGCTAGAAGCCCACCCTGCACGCTTCAACCTAGTTTCCTCTGACATGACCCTTGAGCGAACTGGCGAAGGACCGTGATGCGCATGGTGATATGGAACCAGTCGAGGACATGCTCGCTCGCCGGGGCGATCATCTCGGCGAGCGAGCGGACTTCTTCCCCACCGTCGGTGATGAAGGTGATATCCTGATTGGCTTGGACGCCCTGCTTCTTAAGATGGTCGAGAATGCGCCGTTGCGGCCTGCGATCATAGCCGTGGACGAAACCTATGTAGCGCGGAGCGCCGACTTCAGGCAGCGAGCGGCCGACGATCAGCTCGAAATTCTTCTTCCGGTCGTCACGGTCGCGGATGTAGCCGCCATCCAGGCCGATGACGATGCGGCCATCGGGAACAGGCAGGTTCATCCAGTCGCGCGGGCAGGCATCCTGCATGAAGGATACCCGCTCTTC
>NZ_RZTF01000645.1:0-642 GCF_004023175.1 Mesorhizobium sp. M7A.F.Ca.MR.362.00.0.0 | reverse complement strand
GTCAACTCCCGCTCGATGCGGCGAGCGGTGCGCAGCGCATGCTGCCGGACTGTTGTGGCGTTGGCGCCGCAATCGATCGGCAGCACGTCGGCCAGCAACTCGGCCGCGGCGGCATAGGGCACGAGCGAGGCCCACCGGGTTTCCAGATAGAGGCGTTCGGGCGCGATGTGGTCTGGGATCAGTGTCCGCAACGGCGAGACCGTTGCAGGGCTGCTCGCGCCGTCCGTTCGCGGCAGGAAATAGCGCGGGCTTTTCAGGCGCACGTCGCCGAATAGCGTATGAAAGGTGACGGGATAGCTTCCCTTGCTGCGCAGGCGACGCCCATCAAGCTCGCGGTTTTCGCTCAGCCAAAGTTCCACCTGCGTCTCCACCATCGCCTGCTGCAATTTCGCAAGAAGGCTTTTCGCCTCCGACAACGACAGACCGAGATCCTCGGCCCCTTTCGTCACCTTCACCAGATCGGCGACCGTCTCGGTCGCGATTCTTTCGCCATCGTCATCTATCATCTGCAATACTAGCCGCGCCCGCATGTCGTCTTCCCGCATCGAGTTTTCCAGAATGACCGGAGTGGAAAAACTGATTGCGCCCGTGACGCCCGTTTCTCCTCTGCGGCCTGCCGGAAACGCTGATAAAGACCATCAG
>NZ_RZTF01000644.1:0-2114 GCF_004023175.1 Mesorhizobium sp. M7A.F.Ca.MR.362.00.0.0 | reverse complement strand
CATCCGTCTCGGCGCTGCGCGCCGATCCACCTTCTCCCACAAGGGGAGAAGGTAAGAACAGTCGCGCCTGATCCGAAAAACAGCGTCCGAACAATACGATACAGCCGGCATCTCCCATGCTGATTCAGGAATTCCCCCATGTCCCGACACGTCACCTTCATGACCATCGACGATGCCGCGCACTACACGCCGCAGGAGCGCGCGGCGATCGTTGCCGCTTATCCAGCGCATGAGCGCGAGGCACGCGCCCGCGGCATTCCGGTGCTGGGTTCCGGTCGCATCTTCCCGGTGGCCGAGGCGCTGATCGCCTGCGAGCCGTTCCGGCTGCCGCGCTACTGGCCAAGGCTGGGCGCGCTCGATTTCGGCTGGGACCATCCTTCGGCCGCGGTCGAGCTTGCCTGGGATACGGAGGCCGATGTCGTCTATGTCACCAACGGTATCTATACGGTAAGCGAAGGCCGATGGTTCCGCGCCGCCGATGCCCGCACCGGGCGCACCATGCAGAAGGGAACGACGGTGCATGTCCAGCAGGGCAACGCCTCGGCTGATTTTGTCTTTGCCTTCCAGACGCTGAACCCTGTGATCGGCACCGATGACATTGTGCTCTCGTTCTACCAGTCCGACGACACCGTCGGCGATATCCAGGCAGCCGCGCAAGGCATCATCGACCAGGCCCAGGCCGCTGCGGACGTAGCGACGGGCGCCATGACGACGGTGATCGATCCGCAATTCGCGACCAAGGCGACGGCCGAGGCATTTTACCCGCCGATAGCACCCACATACATCCGCACCGCCTTCTACGACAGCTCTCAGGTGGCAGGCAGCGGCGCTGTGTACCGCAAGAATGGAACGAATGTCGGGGATTTGGTGATCACGCTGAGCGATGGCATGACGAAGACAGGCTATACGCTCGCCTCAATTCCGGTGGCGGCATCAATGCTCGGGGCGCGTGGTGGCGGTGCGAATGCCACGGCTGCTATCAGTGCACTGCTCGCGGGCAGCTATCCGCATGTGCTGATTGACGGCTCCTACCAGACCGACGGCAACCACACGATCTCGACAGCGAAGAAGCGCGTCGAATGCCTGGGTGGCTCTGCCCTGATCCTGCGCGCGCCAGTCGGCACCGTTACCGGCCACCATCCCGTCATCGATATTGCTGCCGATGACGTCCTGATAGACGGTGACCTCACGATCGATGGTGGATCACATGCCGGCTACCAGGCTTCTATCGGTATTCGCGTCGGCCTCTCCACTGGTGCACGCCGGAAGCGGCCGACAATCCGCGGCGTGAAGGTTCGCAATCTTGGCCTTGCCGGTGTGACGGCGCTCTGTGTCGACAGCCCGACGATTGAGGACATTGACGGCTATAACATCGTCACGCCAACCGGCGGCGAGTTTGGCGACACGGTTTACGTGGCCGGCGTCCGCAAGCCGATCGTGCGCAACATCCGGTCGGCGAAGTGCAAACGCGACGGTGTCGTGTTGACCTATACGGGAAATCTAAACACCACCGACGTGTTGGTCGATGGGGTTTTCGCGGACGCACATCTCGACAACCCCTCCGCCGGTGTCTGGGTGGAGATGACCGGTGCGCGAGATCCGAGAGGGATCATAACTAACGTGGTGGCGAATGACTGTCTGGTTGGCGTAGCCGCGACTGACGCCAACAGCGAGATCGTTATTTCGAATGTCAAGGCAATAGGCAACCGGCTCTCCGGTAGTTCTGCCGGTAACGTCTTCGGCGTTCAGATTCAGTCGGGCCGGCTCGATAACTGGTACATCGATCGTTACAACACCGCCCTGCAATTGGAGCCAAACGGCGAATTTCAGTTCGCCCTCAGCTCGCAAGTTGGATCGTTTGCGACTGGCGAAACGGTCAGCGGCGGCACCTCTGGCTCCGCCGGAACCCTGCGATTCCAACATTTTGAAATCGTCATCACCGGTTCAACCGTCGACTATGAACTCGGTGAGACGGTGACAGGCGGTTCATCCGGCGCGACGGGCATCTTGGTCGACTTCTTTGCCAACGTGCTAAGGGTCTTGCCGATAAGCGGGACGTTTCAGGCCGGTGAGACAATCTCTGGAGGCAACTCTGCGATTGCCCAAACAGCAAA
>NZ_RZTF01000643.1:0-2137 GCF_004023175.1 Mesorhizobium sp. M7A.F.Ca.MR.362.00.0.0 | reverse complement strand
CGCCTTGCTAGTGGACGACTGGACCAATCTGCTGCTGAGGAGCTGCCGCCCATTCTCCGTTATCCCGCGAACAATTCTTTGTACCCTGTCGTCACCATCCAGTTCGCCCGATCGAGATGGCTTCGCGCGGCTTTGCGGGCGCGCTCCGGTTCCTGTACCGGATCGATGCCGAGGATCTCCTGCGCCATCTCCTCATAGCTGGCATCATCAGCGGCCGCATCCAGGAACCTCAGGTACAGCGTGTGGTGCTGCTTATCGTACGTGGTCAGGCTGTCGGACCATGGCACTTCTTCCTGGATTGCCGGTTTCGTTCCGACTTTCATGGCAGTTCGGTACTCCATCATTATTTCAGTGGGATATTCCTTCGACAGGTTAGCCAAAGCAGACAGCAATCATAGTCCTAAATGACAATCCCTGATCTCTCCGCAAATGTCCCGGCGCGGCCGTGCTTCGGGACAGCTTCAGTATTCTGCCGCCCAGCCCAGGCGCAACGGCGGCAGATCCTCGAGTTCCCTCCGTGTGGACGGCGTGGGCGCGAGGCGCGGCAAACTTGCAGCGATGCCGAGATGAACGAAATTCATTAGCGCGCGTCCAAGCTCTCAATCGCTGCGCAGTATCTTTGCTTCGAGCGCGGCTGCCACAAAAGCACGCCGAGCGACTGGTGGATGAGCCTCACCTCGCAACACCTGCAGACAGGCGTCCATTGCTGCCTTGCGCTTCGCGGTCTGACGATGGAGATGCCGCAGCAGGATGTTGGACGCGTCATTGACATCGAACACGACACGCTCCGAACTGTGACGGCTGACTTGAACAACGACTGGCTTTTCAAATCTGCTCGAGCCGGTCATCACTCCCCCTCTACACCCAGCGGCGACAGCCTCGCTCGCATTTATTTCCTTAGCCGAAAGATCCGGCTGCACCCTCGCAGCTAAACTTGGTCGCTGGCGTCCAAGAGATCGTCATGAGCGCTGTCTGGTTCATGTCGGGTGGCGGGGGATTGGCTAGCTCAATCTCGACAATGTCGCCTTGCGCCAGTGTCGCACAGTTTGTGGAGCCTACGCCTGCACCTTTCCGATGCCCGCCTTGCACGCAGCGATCCACTGCATGGCGGAGGTTGGGTCCTCCAATATGGCAACTCGCTTTGCAAAGCCGACAAAGGCATTGCTGGCAGCGTCCACCGGTATGTGCCCAGCATATGCATCACAACATGCCCTCAGAGCGGTCTCGTAGGTCAGGTCTCTGCGATCCTCGGGCCACTCATTGAGAAAATCGATAGCGTCCGCAAGACTGGCAATCTCTTGCACGATATAGCTGGCTCGTTTCACGAAAATGGGGCTGCTAAAAGCCTCAGCGTTCATTCGTTCCCCTCCACCTGCTCCATAGCCAATTTGCACGACCCGGGCCGCATCGACGCCCGCCGACCATTGCAGAAATGTGCTGTCAGGGCGATGACGATTCAAGAGGAAGAACATGCGTGATCTGCATCCTCGGTAAGCAGTTCGGCTGCGCATCACCGCGAAGTCCGGCGAAGAGGCATCTATCTTCCTTCCTGGCCTGATCTGAGGAGAACATACCCCCGGGTGCCGTCATTCTCTAACGGCGGATGAACCACACAAATTGAAAGGCCCCGTTTAACTGCCGAGCCACAGTATGACCGCCGCGAAGTGAGGGCCCGCATGAACTGCCCGATGACCGCCGACGCAACCTCGCAGCTTCGTGAGATCTGGCTGGCTGACACCATTTGCCAAGACATTCCTGATGCGGCGGCTATGCACGGAACTGAGCATCTGTTCAGGGCCACGGGTGTGCTATACGGCTTTGATGGCTATTGGTTCGATGTTGCGCCGGCGCTGGCTGCCGGGAAAGAGCTTTCCATCCTATGCGTATCTGCCGGGCAGGCAACCGCATCCCGTGCGTGATCCCGCGGGACATAGCTACAATAGCGAAGCCATGCCGTCGGCGGCAGAGGCGTCGCTGGACTCAGACATATTCCTTTGGGGTCTCGACCTCTTCAACCATGGTTATTACTGGGAAGCCCATGAGGCGTGGGAGGGTCTGTGGCAAGTTGCAGACCGAGACGCTCCGCTTCGGACGCTCTTCAAGGGATTGATCCTGTTATCGGCGGCCGGTGTGAAGA
>NZ_RZTF01000642.1:0-2140 GCF_004023175.1 Mesorhizobium sp. M7A.F.Ca.MR.362.00.0.0 | reverse complement strand
GGACCGCAAAGCCGGCACTTTTTTGCACCGTTGGCGATTGGCGAAACCGATGAGGACAGCGTCCTTCGCCCCGTTCACGGGGAGAAGATGCCGGCAGGCGGATGAGGGGCAGCGCCGACGCTCCGAAGGCGAGGCGGAGTGGCGAATTCAAGCCCGAGCGATTGCACCGACGGTCAAGCTCCGCCTTGCCAAACCCAACCACGCTGCCTATTCTTACCGCTAAAATAATTTCACACACAGGCAAACTTGTTTCTCGAACCGCAAGGCTGAAATGAGCCAGTCGCCCTACCCCGCAATTGCTGCCGGACCGCCGCGGCCGAGCCTCATCCTGAGGCCCGGCCAGATCGCGCTGCCGCCGGGCATGGAGCGTTATACGATCCATGGCAATGGCGCGGTGCTCATCGACATCGAGGCCGGCGACACGGTCACCGTGCGCAATGTCGAGGGCGGCCAGGCCTGCGAGTTGCTGGCCTGGGACAGGAGCGGCGTCACCGATCCCGGCATTTTTGGTGAAGCATCGAACAGCAACGCTGCCGGCATCAAGGCGCTATTGGCCGAGGACGACGACAGCCTCGCATCGCTACGGAGCGGGCTCGCGCGCCGGCAGGTGCAGCTTGACCATGCCAAGGCGGTTCGCGTGTTCGGCGGCGCGACACCCGCCGGCACCGAGCAGGCTTTCACGGTCGCGCGCGACGGCGCGATGCTGATTGCGGCCCCCGGCGGGCCGATGCTGGTCGATGGCCACGACACGGCGACGCCGCTGATTGCCATCGTTCGCCGTGCCACGATCCGCCCGGCGGCGAAATCGCTACTGGCCGATCCGCTGGCCGACCCGGTTCTCGATTTGCGCGTCCATTCGGCGACGGCGGAATCCTATTTCGTCAAGGCTGGCGACTATCTCCAGATCATCGATGTCGACGGGCGCCAGTGCACCGATTTCCAGTGCTTTTCGGCGCGCAAGCTGGACAGGGGATTGGATCATCCGCTCGACGTGACGACGACTCGCACGCTGATGGGTGCGAGCTACCCGATGCCCGGCCTGCATTCCAAATACTTTGACCAGGACATGGAGCCACTGGTCGAGGTGGTGCAGGACACATGCGGCCGGCACGACGCCTTCGCGCTCGCCTGCGCGGCCAAATATTACGACGACATCGGCTATCCCGGCCACACCAACTGCTCGGAGAATTTCAACGGCGCTCTGGCCGGCAAGGGCGTCAATCCCCGCGCGGGCTGGATGGCGATCAACTTCTTCTTCAACACGGCGATCGACGCGCATGGCGTCATGGTGTCCGACGAGCCGTGGTCGCGGGCGGGTGACTATGTGCTGCTCAGGGCGCTCACCGACATCGTCTGCGTGTCCTCCGCCTGCCCCGACGACACGACGCCGGCCAATGGCTGGAACCCGACCGACATCCATGTGCGGACCTATTCCGGCCAGCACAAATTCTCGCGAGCGATCGCCAGACGCATGACGCCCGATTCGGAACAGAAAATGACCCGCGAGACAGCTTTTCATTCGAGCTTTGCCAAGCACACCCGCAACTTCGGCGAGTACAGGGGCTATTGGCTCGCCAATTCCTTCGCCAAGGACGGGCCGATCGCGGAATACTGGGCGTGCCGCCAGGACGCGGTGATCATGGACCTGTCGCCGCTGCGCAAGTTCGAGGTCACCGGCCCGGATTCCGAGGCGCTGCTGCAATACACGCTGACCCGCGACGTCAAGAAGCTCGGTGTCGGCCAGGTGGTCTATTCGGCCATGTGCTACGAGCATGGCGGCATGATCGACGACGGCACCCTGCTGCGGCTCGGCAAGGACAATTTCCGCTGGGTCGGCGGTGACGATCTGTCCGGCGAATGGCTGCGCGAGACGGCGACGAAGCTCGGCCTCAACGTGCTGGTGCGCTCGTCGACCGACCAGATGCACAACGTCGCCGTCCAGGGTCCGAAGAGCCGCGACATCCTGCGAGAAGTGATCTGGACTTCGCCATTGCAGCCGTCGATCGACGAGCTCGAATGGTTCCGCTTCGCCGTCGCCCGCATTGGTGGCGGCAACGGCATTCCGGTCGTCGTCTCGCGCACCGGCTATACCGGCGAACTCGGCTACGAGATCTGGTGCCATCCGCGCGACGCCGAAAAG
>NZ_RZTF01000641.1:0-2158 GCF_004023175.1 Mesorhizobium sp. M7A.F.Ca.MR.362.00.0.0 | reverse complement strand
GACAGCTACGAAGTCATCACCGAGCTCGATCCCAAGATCGAGTGGTCGCCCGAGCGGATGCTGGCCATCCAGATGAGGACGGCGAGCGGCAGTCTTGTTCCGCTCGGCGCCTTCGCCCGGGTCGATCGCACGGCCGGCGCCCTGACGGTCAACCAGCTCGGCCAGCTTCCAGCCGTGACCATCTCCTACAATCTGCCGCAGGGCGTGGCGCTGGGCGACAGCGTGACGCGCATCAATGCGCTCAAGGAGCAGATCGGCATGCCGACGGTGATCTCGACCACCTTCGCCGGCACGGCCAAGACCTTCCAGGATTCTCTTGCCAACCAGGGTTTTCTGGTCGGCGGCGCAATCCTGACGATCTACATCGTGCTCGGCATCCTCTACGAGAGCTTCATCCACCCGCTCACCATCCTCACCGGCCTGCCGTCGGCCGTGCTCGGAGCGGTCGTTGCGCTGCGCTTCGCCGGCATGGATCTGTCTGTTATCGCGGTGATCGGCATCCTGATGCTGATCGGCATCGTCAAGAAGAACGGCATCATGATGGTCGACGTCGCGCTTGAACTGCGACGAGAAGGCATGTCCGCGACCGAGTCCATCCACAAGGCCTGCCTGATGCGGTTCAGGCCGATCATGATGACGACGCTGGCGGCGCTGATGGGCACGTTCCCGATTGCGCTCGGCACCGGGGCCAGCGCCGAACTGCGCCAGCCGCTGGGCGTTGCCGTTGTCGGCGGCCTGCTTGCCTCGCAGGCACTGACCCTGTTCGTGACGCCGGTGATCTATGTCTACATGGAGAATTTCTCGGGCTGGCTGGTCGGGCTCTGGTCGAAGCGCAAGGGCGAGACGGGCCCGGTCGAAGCGGGGGATCAGCCCTCGCTGTTCAAGCCTAGGGAAGACATGCTGCCAGAACCGCAGCAGGCGGCGGCCGAATGATGTGACAGGGCCAGCGCCATGTGCCGTTGGCCCAAGCCGTTGCGCTTGCGGCGGCATCACTGGAAACGTAGTTTGCGGCCATGTCACACGATCATGACCACGACAACGAACTCGATCCGTTTGCCGCCCGCGTGCGCGCGCTGGAAACCATCCTCACTCAGAAGGGGCTGATCGATCCGGCCGCGATCGACGTCATCGTCGACACCTACGAGACGAAGATCGGCCCGCGCAATGGCGCCAGGGTGGTGGCGAAAGCCTGGAGCGATCCTGGCTTTGCCGACTGGCTGAAGCTCGACGCGACGGCGGCGATCGAATCGCTGGGCTATACCGGCCGCCAAGGCGAGCACATGCAGGCGGTGTTCAACACCGAGGAGACGCACAATCTCGTCGTCTGCACGCTGTGCTCCTGCTATCCGTGGTCGGTGCTCGGCCTGCCGCCGGTCTGGTACAAGGCGCCGCCCTATCGTTCGCGCGCGGTGATCGATCCGCGCGGCGTGCTGGAAGAATTTGGACTGACGCTGCCGGCCGGGACAAAAATACGCGTCTGGGATTCGACCGCGGAGCTGCGCTATCTCGTCGTGCCGATGCGGCCTGAGTGCACCGAGGGCTGGAGCGAGGAGCGGCTGGCGGAGCTGGTCAGCCGTGACGCGATGATCGGGACCGGCCTGGCCCAAAGACCTGAAATAGAGGGGCAGCCGGCATGAACGGGCCGCACGATCTCGGCGGGCAGATGGGGTTCGGCCCCGTCGCGCCCGAAAAGGACGAGCCGTATTTCCATGCCGCCTGGGAAAGGCGGGCGCTCGGCGTGACGCTGACTGCCGGCGCCATGGGCGCGTGGAACATCGACGAGAGCCGGCACGCACGGGAATCGCTGCATCCGGCTGTCTACTATTCATCGAGCTACTACCAGATATGGATCAAGGCGCTGGAGGTGCTGTTGAACCGCCATGGCTTCGTCAGCGAGCGCGATCTCGAAGCGGGCAAGGCAGTCGATCCGGCAGCGACGCCGAAGAGGGTGCTGAAGGCGGAAAACGTGCCCGCAGTGCTGGCCAAGGGTGGTCCTTGCGACCGGCCGGTGGCGCGGCCGGCGCGGTTCAAGGCCGGCGACCCCGTACGGACCAAAAACCTCAACCCGACCGGCCACACGCGGCTGCCGCGCTATGCGCGCGCCAAGCAGGGGGTGATTGAGACGGTGCACGACGGTTTCGTGTTCCCCGACAGCCAA
>NZ_RZTF01000063.1:8543-22188 GCF_004023175.1 Mesorhizobium sp. M7A.F.Ca.MR.362.00.0.0 | reverse complement strand
CCCCGTCACTATACGGGGAGAAGTGCCCGGCAGGGCGATGAGGGGCGGCGCCAACTTTGGCAAAAGACCGCCTCCAATAGCTCAAATCCCGATTTGAAATTTCCGCCAACTGCCGACAAGATACAGCGGAAATTATCGTGCCGATCATCCAGGCCAGAGAGGCTCTCATGTCCGAAATCGCCCATCTCGCCGCCACCATCTTCAAACGCGCCGGCAAGGCAAAGCGCTTCATCGTCGCCATTGCCGGTCCACCAGGCTCCGGCAAGTCGACGCTGTCCGCAAGGCTGCATGAACTGCTGCCCGAAGGGGCGGCTGAGGTCGTGCCGATGGACGGCTTCCACTATGACGACGCCGTGCTCGAGCGGCGCGGCCTGCGCGCGCGCAAGGGCGCGCCGGAAACCTTCGACTTTGCCGGGTTTGAGGCCCTGCTGAAGCGTATCCGTGCCGGCGAACCCGACATCGCCATCCCGGTCTTCGACCGCAGCATGGAACTGTCACGCGCCGCTGCTTCGATCGTCGCCACGCAAACCAAGTTCATCCTGGTCGAGGGCAACTATCTGCTGCTCGACGAAGAGCCATGGTCGCGGCTGGCGCCGCTGTTCGATTTCTCGATCTTCGTCGACGTGCCGCGCAACGAGCTCGAGCGCCGCCTGATGGAGCGCTGGCACGGACATGGCCGCTCCGATGAAGATGCGCGCGCCTGGATCGCGTCCAACGATCTGCCCAACATCGAGCGCGTGCTCGCGCGGCGCCGGGCTGCCGATCTTGTGATCGGCCGTTCCGCTTGATTCGACGGATTGCGCAAGGGGAACCTTAAGACTTTCAGGCCGTTATCCCGACACGGCAATTGTGCCAAAAGAGGGATTCGGTCCAATGGCAATCAAGGCAAGAAAGCCCGCGCCCGCCAAGGGCAAGGCGACCCAATCCAAGGCCGGCGCCGGCCCGGCGATGACAGCCCGTTCGAAGGACGCCAAGCCGACCTTCGGCAAGGCAGCGCCGAAGAAAGTGGTGCCGACCGCAGCGAAAGCCGCGCCGAAAGCCGCAAAGCCGAAGAAGCCCGCGAGTTCCAGCGACTCCCTGAGCGGCAGTGCGATGCGCACGGCCAAGGCGACGGCCAACGTCGCTGCCGGCGCGGTCATGGTCGCCGCCCGAGGTGCTGCGTCGCTCGCCGCTTCCGTCATGGGCAAAGGCGGTTCGAAGGCCAAAGCGAAGGCCAAATAGCCGCGCTTCGGAGGCTGGCTATCCCTTGGCGGGGATGGTCAGGCCTTTCTGCACCGCCGGCCGCGCCAGGCCGCGCTCCAGCCATGTCGAGACACTGACGAAATCGTCGAAGCCGACGAGTTCGCGCGCTTCGTAGAAACCGATCAGGTTGCGCACCCAGCCGAGCAGCGAGATGTCGGCGATGGTGTAGTCATTGCCCATGATCCACTTGCGCCCCTTCAGCCTGCCGTCGAGCACACCGAGCAGTCGCTTTGACTCGTCGCGATAACGCTCCAGCGGGCGTTTGTCGGCGATCTCGCGACCGGCGAATTTGTGGAAGAAGCCGACCTGGCCGAACATCGGCCCGACCGACGCCATCTGGAAGAACACCCACTGGATGGTCTCGTAGCGGCGCGCGGCGTCCACAGGCATAAGCAGGCCGGTCTTTTCAGCGAGGTAGAGCAGGATGGCGCCGGATTCGAACAGGCCGATCGGCTTGCCGTCCGGACCGTTCGGATCGATGATCGCCGGTATCTTGCCGTTGGGGTTGAGCGACAGGAATTCCGGTGTCCAGCTTTCGTTCTTGCCGATGTTGACCAGATGCGGCTCATAGGGCAGGCCGAGCTCCTCCAGGGCGATCGATATCTTCACGCCGTTCGGCGTTGTCGCCGAATAGAGCTGGAGCTGGTCCGGATGCTTGGCCGGCCAACGCGTTGCGATCGGAAAGGCGGACAGGTCTGCCATGGAAACTCCTGAATGGGGATCGCGCCGAGCGGCGCGGTCTTGGCGGGTCGGCCAAGGATTAGACGCGGCGCACGGCACGATCAATATGGCGGTGAAGGTTTCGTCGTGCACGAACAGTCAACGGAATGGTCTGCCTGGGGCAGATCGCGCGCCCCTTAGATCAGACGGCCTTGAAGGCCAGCACGGCATTGGTGCCGCCGAACGCGAAGCCGTTGCTGATCGCGGCGCGCACCTTGCGCTCTCGCGGCACGTTCGGCGTGACGTCGAGGTCGCAATCGGGATCGGCCTCGCGAAAATTGGCCGTCGGCGGCACGATGCCTTCGCGGATCGCCATCACGCAGGCGATCATCTCCAGCGCCCCCGATGCGCCGAGGCAATGGGCGTGCATCGACTTGGTCGACGACACCGAAAGCTTGTAGGCATGGTCGCCGAAGACGCGCTTGATCGCTGCCGTCTCGATCTGGTCGTTGGCCTTGGTGCCGGTGCCATGGGCGTTGAGGTAGTCGACATCCTCGGGATTGAAGCCGGCATCGGCCAGGCAGGCGCGCATGGCCGCCGTCGGCCCTTCGACGGTCGGCGCGACAATGTCGGAGGCATCGGCGGAGAGGCCGGCGCCGGCGACCTCGGCAAGGATGGTGGCGCCCCGCGCCATGGCATGCTCATACGTTTCCAGGACCGCCATGCCGGCGCCCTCGCCGAGCGACAGTCCCTGGCGGTCGGCCGAAAATGGCCGGCAGGTATCGGGCGCCAGCACGCGCAATGCTTCCCAGCCCTTCAGGATGCCCCAAACCAGCGGCGCATCGGTGCCGCCGGCGACCATCACATCGGCGCGGCCAAGCCTGATCTGGTCGACGGCCGAGGCGATGGCGTGGTTGGAGGAGGAGCAGGCCGAGGTGACGCCGAAGACCGGGCCGCGCAGGCCCAGACTCATGCTGACATGGCCGGAGGCCGCGCTTGGCATAACCTTTGGCACGGTGAAGATACCGGCGCGGTTCTTGCCCTCGACCAGGATGGCGCGATAGCTCTCTTCGATCGCCTCCCAGCCGCAGACGCCGACACCGACGACGGTGCCCATCCGATAGGTGGTGGCTTCATTCGAAACCAGGCCGGCCTGCTGCATGGCTTCCCTGGCTGCGATGGTCGCCAGCAGGCTGAAGCGGTCCATCGACACGGTCTGCTTGCGGTCGATTCCGTGATCGGGAAGCGCCTTGATTTCGCAGCCGACCTTGACCTTCAAATCATGCAGTTGGGGACTTGTGATCTGGCCGATGGCCGAGCGGCCGGCGCGCATCTCGTTCCAGATCTCGGGCGCGCTGGTGCCGAGCCCGCAAATGCCGCCCATGCCGGTGATGACAACGCGCTGCCGCATTCAGTTCAGGCTTTTTTCGCGATCAGCGCGCGCACAGCTTCGACCATGTCGCCGACGTTCTTCAGATTGCTCCAGGCGTCGACCGTGTTCATCTCGATCTCGATGCCATACTCTTCCTCAAGATCGAAGATAATCTCCGTCAGCTCGAGCGAATGGATGCCAAGCGAGGTCAATTCGGTGGTGGTGGTGATTTCTTCGCCGCCCGGCTCGGCATGAGCCTTGATCTTCGCGATGATATCCGTTGCCAGCTGGTCGGCCATTCGGTTCCTTCCCCACTATCTCGACGTTTCCCGACGCCAACTGAGCAGCGCCCCTTTTTCTCCTGGTATCAAGCCGCCGTCGTCGTTTAATACCCCCGCCAAGCGCAGCATGACCGTACCAAGGTGGTTCCCTCTATAGAAACCGAAACGTTGTCAAGCAACAAGCTATATCGAACTCCATATCGACAAAGCCGACGGAGTGCTTAACGTGCAGGCATGGATATGGGCGAACCTAGCGGCGAACATGACGGGATTTCGACGCAGCGCGTTGCGGGCGTCGCGCGGCTTTCCTGCGCGCTCAGTGAGGGCCGCACGCGCCTGCGGCGCCTCTATCAGGACGGCGCCGCCAAGATAAGAATGCCGGCCGTCTCGACCGATCCGCTCGAAGCGGTGCTGATCAACACCGCCGGCGGGATGACCGGCGGCGACCGTATCGCCTGGGAGGTGGATGTCGGCGCGGCCGCTTCGGCGTCGATCACCACGCAGGCCTGCGAGAAGATCTACCGGGCGGCATCCAACCGTGCCGAAGTGCGGGTCAATTTGTCGGTCGGCGAAAATGGCCGGATCGCCTGGCTGCCGCAGGAAACCATCGTCTTCGACCGGGCGGCCTTTGCCCGCACGCTCGACGTCGAGCTTGCCGTCGGCGCCGAGGCGCTGGTGCTGGAAGCCGCCGTCTTCGGCCGCCTGGCGATGGGCGAACGCGCCACGCAGGGCGACCTCCATGACCGCTGGCGTGTGCGCCAGGATGGCGCCCTCATTCATTCCGAGGGTTTTCGCATCGGACCCGATATCGCCGCTACGCTCGACCGCCCGGCGGTTGCCGGCGGCGCGATCGCGGTGGCGACGCTGCTTCTGGTGTCGCCACGCGCCGAGGCCCTGCTCGACCGGGTTCTGGAGATCGTCGGCGACCACGGCAGCGCCAGCGTCTGGAGCGTGAAGAAATCTGGCAAGCTTCTTGCGAGGCTCTACGCCGGGGACGGCTACCGGCTGCGCCAGCGGCTGGTTCCACTCGTCGAATTGCTCAACGGAAGGGCGGGGTTGCCCAAATTATGGTCACTATAGGCCTGTCTCTACCAATCCAGGGAAACGCATGAACCTGACGCCGAGGGAAAAGGACAAGCTGCTGATCGCCATGGCGGCGATCGTGGCGCGCAAGCGGCTCGAACGCGGCGTCAAGCTCAACCATCCGGAAGCGATCGCGCTGATCACCGACTTCGTCGTCGAAGGCGCCCGCGACGGCCGTCCGGTCGCCGAACTGATGGAAGCCGGCGCTCATATCGTCAGCCGCGCGCAAGTCATGGAAGGCATCGCCGAGATGATCCATGACGTGCAGGTAGAGGCGACTTTTCCCGACGGCACCAAGCTGGTGACCGTGCACGAACCGATCCGTTGAGGAGGACAGGATGCTGGAGCTGCGTCCCAACTGCGAATGCTGCGACAAGGACCTGCCGCCGGAGGCGACGGATGCGCTGATCTGCACCTTCGAGTGCACCTTTTGCGCCGGATGCGTGGAACAGGTGTTGGGCGGCATCTGCCCCAATTGCGGCGGTGGTTTTTCGGCGCGGCCGATCCGCCCGCCAGCGATGCTGAAGAAATATCCGGCGTCGAGCAGACGCGTTCTCAAGGCTGAAGGCTGCGGTCCCAGCAAGGCGGCGTAAACACCAGACCGAGCAAAACGAAAGGCAAATAGAATGATCCCTGCCAAACGCCTCTGCCTGTCGGCGATCCTGCTGCTGGCCGCTGCCATGCCGGCCTATGCTCATGTCGGCATCGGCACGGCCTCCTCCTTCACGGCCGGCTTCATGCACCCGCTTTCCGGGCTCGATCATATGACGGTGATGGTCGCGGTCGGGCTGTGGGCGGCGCTCAAGGGCGGCAAGGCGGTTCTTGCCTGGCCGGCGGCCTTTGTCTGCGTCATACTGGTCGGCGGCGCGCTGGGCATGCTGCACATGCCGCTGCCCTTCGTCGAACCGGGCATACTGGCATCGGTCGTGACGCTCGGGCTGCTGGTGGCGCTGGCGATCGATCTGCCGGTCTCGGCCGGGGTCGCCATCATCGGCCTGTTCGCACTTTTCCACGGCCACGCGCATGGCACCGAGGTGCCGGAGAATGCCGGCGGGCTTGAATACATGGCCGGCTTTGCCATCGCCACGCTGTTGCTGCATGCCGCCGGCATCGCTGCCGGTCTCAGTCTCGGCATCCGGTTCCGTGGAGTGGCCCGTGCTGCCGGTGCCGCCTGTGCGGCGATCGGCATCGGTCTCGCCTTCGGCATCGTGTGAGGGCGACCATGATCCCTGGTGAAATCATCACGGTGGGCGGCGACATCGAGCTCAACAAGGGCCTGCCGACCGTCACCCTGAAAGTCGCCAACAGCGGCGACCGGCCGATCCAGGTCGGTAGCCACTACCATTTCTTCGAGACCAATGAGGGGCTGAAATTCGACCGCGAGCGCGCCAGGGGCATGCGTCTCGACATTGCCGCGGGCACGGCGATGCGTTTCGAGCCGGGCCAGGAGCGCGACGTCACGCTGGTGCCGCTCGGCGGCAAGCGCGAGGTCTACGGATTTCAGCAGAAGGTGATGGGCAAGCTGTGAGATCTCAAGCTGTGAGATCTTTCGGCGCGCTCAGCTCAGTTCGATGGCTTGGCCGCGGCGTAGATGACGATCTTTCCGGGATCGCCGAATTCGACGGCAAGGACATCCTGCGCCTGCACGCGCCGCGATTCGATGGCGTTGAACAGCAGCGCGTTGGCCTCGATCTCCTTGCGCAGCTCGGTGATGTCGTCCTGATGCTGATTGACCTTGCTTTCGATCTCCGGTGGCGGGCCGCCTTCGCTGCGCGCGGCATCGGTGAGGAACACGATGTCGACCTTGTCGAGCTTGGACGTCTTGCGCACCGTACCGATGTTTTCACGCGTGCGGTCGATCGCCGTGTTGACGCTGCGGGCCTCAGCGGTGGCCTTGGCCTCTTCCTGCTTGACCTGCGAGCCGACGATGCGGTTGACGGTCTCCGTGCTTTCGAGCCCTTGCGCCTTCAATCCGGTAGCAGGACCAGCAGCCGCCAGGAACGCCGTGGCGGCGACTGCCTGCATTCTGATCGAGAAAGAAGTGATCGCCATCGCTCGCTCCTGAGAGAAGTCGTTTCGGGACGCGGGTTAGCGCGAAAAGAACAAAACGAATCCGGCCCGGCGAAGGTTCCTTTCCCGATCCGGCCGGCAGGCCGAATGCCGGCCCGCCGTGCCGTCTCGTCAGCTCGCCTTCTTGGTGATCAAGGTCAGTGCGCCATTGGGTTCCATGCTGGCCGCGACCACCTGCGCAGAGGTCATTCCCTTGGCCTCCAGCGCCGACTTCACCTTGGGTGTGGCATCGATCGAGCTGCGCAGTTTTTTCAAGCCGTCATCGCCGCGCTGGGCGATCACCTGGTTGACCTGCGTCTGGGTGTCCTTTGGCAACTCGGTGATGTCGACGATGTTGACGCTTTGGATCGTCGGCACCGCAGGCTGAGCCTGGGGCGTGGCTGGAGCAGGCGTTGCCGGCGCCGGAGCAGGCTGTGGCGCGGGTTGCTGCTGGGCACTGGCGGCGCCCGCCAGCATCAGGCTGGCTGCGGCGGCAAGAATTATCGTTTTGCGCATGGATTTTCCTTTCCATCGATTGGCAAACGGTCGGCCTGGGGTGACCCCCTAACCTCAACCGCCAAATGGGATCAGAAGGTGTCGCCCAGCGGGTCATTGCGTGACCATAGGATGGCAGCAATGTGCAGCACCGCTTCAATCCAACCGCATTTCAGGAGCAATCGCTGATGGCCAGAATTACCCGCGCCGCCTATGCGCAGATGTATGGCCCGACGGTCGGCGACAAAGTGCGCCTTGCCGACACCGAACTGTTCATCGAGGTCGAGAAGGATCTCACCATCCATGGCGAAGAGGTGAAATTCGGCGGCGGCAAGGTAATCCGTGACGGCATGGGCCAGAGCCAGGTTTCCAGGGCGCAAGGCGCCGTCGATACCGTGATCACCAACGCGCTGGTGGTGGACGCCAGCGCCGGCATCTTCAAGGCCGATATCGGGCTTCGCGACGGCCGTATCGCGGCCATCGGCAAGGCCGGCAATCCGGACACGCAGGATGGCGTCACCATCATCATTGGTCCCGGCACCGAGATCATCGCCGGCGAGGGCAAGATCCTGACCGCAGGCGGCTTCGATGCGCATATCCACTTCATCTGCCCGCAGCAGATCGAAGAGGCACTGATGTCAGGCATCACCACCATGCTCGGCGGCGGTACCGGCCCGGCGCATGGCACGCTGGCGACGACCTGCACGCCGGGGCCATGGCACATGGCCCGCATGATCCAGTCCTTCGATGCCTTCCCGATGAACATCGGCCTGTCGGGCAAGGGCAATGCCTCGCTGCCCGCAGCACTCGAGGAGATGGTGCTGGGCGGCGCCTGTTCGCTGAAGCTGCACGAAGACTGGGGCACGACGCCGGCGGCCATCGATTGCTGCCTGTCGGTCGCCGACGACTACGACGTGCAGGTGATGATCCACACCGATACGCTGAACGAATCCGGCTTTGTCGAGAACACGGTCGCGGCGATCAAGGGCCGCACCATCCACGCCTTCCACACCGAGGGCGCCGGCGGCGGCCACGCGCCTGACATCATCAAGGTCTGCGGCCTGCCCAACGTCATCCCGTCCTCGACCAACCCGACGCGGCCCTACACGGTCAACACGCTGGCCGAGCATCTCGACATGCTGATGGTCTGCCATCATTTGTCGCCGTCGATCCCCGAGGACATCGCCTTTGCCGAAAGCCGCATCCGCAAGGAGACCATCGCGGCCGAAGACATCTTGCACGACATCGGTGCCTTCTCGATCATCTCGTCGGACAGCCAGGCCATGGGCCGCGTCGGCGAAGTCGCGATCCGCACCTGGCAGACCGCCGACAAGATGAAGCGCCAGCGCGGCTCGCTGCCGCAGGAGACCGGCAACAACGACAATTTCCGCGTCCGCCGCTACATCGCCAAATACACGATCAACCCGGCCATCGCGCATGGGCTGTCGAAAGACATCGGCTCGATCGCGGTCGGCAAGCGCGCCGACCTGGTGCTGTGGAACCCGGCCTTCTTCGGCGTCAAGCCGGACATGGTGCTGATCGGCGGCATGATCGCCGCAGCACCGATGGGCGACCCCAACGCCTCGATCCCGACGCCGCAGCCGATGCACTACCGGCCGATGTTCGGCGCCTATGGCAAGGCCAGGACCAACTCGTCGGTGACCTTCGTTTCGAAAGCCGCGCTCGAATCAGGCCTGCACGGCAGGCTCGGCGTCGACAAGCAGTTCGTCGCCGTCGAAAACACCCGCGGCGGCATCGGCAAGCATTCGATGGTGCTCAACGACGCCACGCCGCATGTCGAGGTCGATCCGGAAACCTACGAGGTGCGTGCCGACGGCGAGCTTTTGACCTGCGAGCCGGCGACGGTGCTGCCGATGGCGCAGAGATACTTTCTGTTCTGAAGCGGCGATTCGACCGGGCGAGTATTATCCGTTGCAGCCCTGGGTGGGAGGCAGCAATATGCGGCCGACCAACAGTTGCATTGTGATCGAGCATGGCCACCGAAATCGCTTCCGCCCACGACATTTTCCCCCATATCCGCATCGTCATGGGCATGGTGATCGGGCTTGGCGTCGCCCGCCTGCTGTCGGGGGTGGCGCGCATCGTCCAGCATCCCGGCCAGTACAAGCTCTATCCCGTGCATCTGGCCTGGGTCGTCTCGGTGCTCCTGATGCTGGTGCATTTCTGGTGGTGGGAGTTCGGCCTCTACGCCATCGAAACCTGGACCTTCGGCAAATATTTGTTCATCATCTTCTACGCGATCACGCTGTTCCTGCTGTGCGCGCTTTTGTTTCCCGATTCGATGCTGGACTACACCAGCTATGAGGATTTCTTCTATTCGCGCCGGGCGTGGTTCTTCGGCCTGCTGGCTGCGACCTACCTGCTCGACGTGGTCGACACGCTGCTGAAAGGGCCAGAGCATTTCGCCCGCTTCGGCAGCGAGTATCTGTTCCGCACGCCGGTCTTCGTTGCGCTGTGTATCGTCGCGATCCTGGTGCGCGATCGCCGCTTCCACATCGCCTTCGTCACGGCGGCGCTTATCTACCAGATATCGTTCATCCTGCGGCTCTTCGACACCATCGTCTGAACGAACGCGATGGTCTAGCTTGTTGGGGAAAGGCAAGGGTTCGACATGTACAAGGCCGTCGGATCGCGCGGATCCCGGGTCAGCCGCGTTCTCTGGATGCTCGAGGAGCTCGCGCAGCCTTATGAATTCGTCGAGGTTCATCTGCGCTCACCGGAAGCCTATGCGCTCAACCCATCGGGCAAGGTACCGATCCTCATCGACGGCGAACTGACGGTGACGGATTCGGCGGCGATCTGCGTTTATCTCGCCGACAAGCACGCGGACAAGGGAATGGGCGCCAATCCGGGTGTCGCCGGCCGGGCCGAGATGGATTCCTGGATGCATTTTGCCCAGAGCGAGTTGGAAGCGCCGCTGTGGAACAAATTGCGCCATCGCTTCCTGCTGCCTAGGGATGTGCGCGTCGATGTCGGTCCTGCGGCGGCTTACGATTTTGCCTCGGAACTGAAGGCGCTGGAGCGGCGGCTGGGCGACAAACCGTTTGCGCTCGGCGATCGGTTTTCCGCTGTCGATGTGCTGCTCGGCGACATGGGCGGCTGGGCTCGCGCCGGCCGATTCCCGATCGACTCCGAGCGCGTCAACGCCTATTTCGACCGCGTGCTGGCACGGCCCGCCCGTGCACGGGCGCAAGCAAATGGGGGATCCATGAAATGAAGCTCAACCTCAACACCGACTTCACCAAATTCCCGCGCGCCGTCTCCGTACTGTCCGCCGGCAATGCCGGAACCACCCTATCGTTGGGCCGGGCCATTCTCGCCCATGACGAGCGGCATCTGCGCCGCCGCGCCATCGAGCTTGCCGACGGCAGCAAGGTGCTGGTCGACCTGCCCGAACCCGTCGCCTTGAACGATGGCGACCGGCTGGTGCTGGAGGATGGCGGCCATGTCGAGATCGTCGCGGCGGCGGAAGAGGTCTATGACATCCGCGCCCGCGACGGCGTGCATCTGGCCGAACTCGCCTGGCACATCGGCAACCGTCATCTCGCAGCAAGCATCGAGGCCGGGCGCATCCTCATCCTGCGCGACCATGTTATCAAGGCGATGCTGGAGGGGCTGGGCGCCACGGTGGCCGACGTTTCCGAACCGTTCAAGCCGGTGCGCGGCGCCTACTCCGGGCATGGCGGGCCAAGCCACGATCACGGCCATGCGCATGCGCATAGCCACGCCGAAGCGCACAGCCATTCTCATGACGAAGCGCATTCCCATTCGCACAGTCACGCCGGCCATCACCACGACCATGACTGACCAGCCTTCGAATATCGCCCTGCTGCGGCTGATGGCGTGGCTGTCGCCTGCCTTTCCGGTCGGCGGCTTTTCCTACAGCCATGGCCTCGAACGCGCGGCGCATGACGGGCTGGTTGCCGATGCCGAAAGCCTTGCCGACTGGCTGGAAACGCTTGTCGAGATCGGTTCGGGCTGGAACGACGCCGTGCTGTTCGCCGAGAGCTGGCGCCGGGCACGCGGCACCGGTGATCTCGATGAAGCGGCGGCACTCGCCGAGGCGCTCGCCGGCTCGCGCGAACGCCATACCGAAACCATGCTGCAGGGTGCGGCCTTCCTCAAAGCGGCGGCGGCCTGGCCTAATCCGGTGCTGGCGCGCCTGCCGGCCGAATGCGCCTATTGCGTCGCCGTCGGCGCCATTGCCGGCGGCAACGGCATCGCGCTTCAGGACGCGCTGTCAGCCTTCCTGCAAACCTTCTTCTCCAACCTTGTGCAGGCAGCGATCCGGCTTGGCATCGTCGGCCAGAGCGCCGCGACCGCGTTGTTAGCCGGCTTCGAGCCGCTGGCGCTGGCAACCGCAAGCCGCGCTGCGCGCTCGACATTGGACGATCTCGGCGGCTGCGCCTTCGTCTCCGATGTCATGGCGATGAAGCATGAAACCCAGTATTCGCGACTGTTCCGCTCATGATTTTTCTCGCTTTCTCGCTCTCCCTTGCTCTGCTGCCGATCACCGCGCTGCATGTCTATTGGGGTCTTGGCGGCATCTGGCCGGGCCAGGATGCGGCCTCCTGCGCCCGCGCCGTTGTCGGCTTTCGCGGCGTCGATGAAATGCCGACGCCGTTTGCCAGTTTCGCCGTTGCCGCGTGCCTGTGCCTCGCGACACTATGGCCGCTGGCGCTCATGGGCGTCTTTGCCTCGCCCTTTCCCCGGGAAGGCCTCGCCGCCACTTCGCTGCTCATCGGCCTGGTGTTCCTGGGTCGCGGCATAGCCGGCTTCACGCCATGGTGGCGGCGGCTGGCGCCGGAACAACCTTTCGCGCGGCTCGATACCAGCTATTATTCGCCGCTCTGCCTGTTGATCGGGCTCGGCTTTGCCATCCTCGCCATCACGGAGTTTCCCGCATGACACAGACAAATGGTCCGCTGCGCGTCGGCATTGGCGGCCCGGTCGGTTCGGGCAAGACGACGCTGACCGAAAAGCTGTGCAAGGCGCTGCGCGACGAGTTTTCCATCGCCGTCGTCACCAACGACATCTACACCAAGGAAGACGCCATGATGCTGGCGCGGCTGCAGGCACTGCCCGAGGACCGCATCATGGGTGTCGAGACCGGCGGCTGCCCGCACACCGCCATCCGCGAGGATGCGTCGATCAATCTGCAGGCAATCGCCGAAATGAACAGGAAATTCCCGGATCTCGACATCGTCTTCATCGAATCCGGCGGCGACAATCTTGCCGCGACCTTCTCGCCCGACCTCGCCGACCTGACGCTCTATGTCATCTCGGTTTGCCAGGGCGAGGAGATTCCGCGCAAGGGCGGGCCGGCGATCACCCGCTCCGATTTCCTGGTGATCAACAAGAGCGATCTTGCTCCTTACGTGAACGTCAACCTCGATGTCATGGAGAGCGACGCCGGCCGCATGCGCGGCAAGCGGCCGTTCGGCTTCACCGACCTGTCGCGCGGCAAGGGGCTGCAGGAGGTGATCGATTTCATCATCGAGCATGGCGGCCTGCGAGCCGGCGGTGCCGCTGCCAGCACGGCAGCGTGAGATAGCCATCCCTGCACCAACCAAAACCGGTTGCGGACATGGGCTGGCCACGGCATTCTTGCCGAAACCGGAGGATTTTAGGATGAGCCTTGCCCGTCTGCAAAAGGAAACGCTGACCAACCTGCCCTACTATGAGGAGCGCGTCGATCTTGCCTGCGCCTTCCGCTGGACGGCACGGCTCAACATGCATGAGGCGGTGGCCAATCACTTCTCGCTGGCCGTCAATGATGGCGGGACACAGTTCCTGATGAACCCCAACCAGGTGCATTTCTCGCGCATCAAGGCGAGCGACCTTCTGATGATCGATGCCAACGATCCAGAAACGCTCTCCGGCCCCGATGCGCCCGACCCAACGGCGTGGGGACTGCATGGCGCCATCCATCGCAATGTGCGCCACGCGCGCTGTGTCATGCATGTCCATTCGATCCACGCCACGGTGCTGGCATCGCTCGCTGACTCGACACTGCCGCCGATCGACCAGAATTCAGCGATGTTCTTCAATCGCCATGTCGTGGACGCGCATTATGGCGGGCTGGCCTTCGAGGAGGAGGGCGAGCGCTGCTCGCAGCTTCTCGTCGATCCCAAGGTCAAGGTGATGGTGATGGGCAATCACGGCGTGCTGGTCATCGGCGACACGGTCGCCGATGCCTTCAACCGCATGTTCTATTTCGAACGCGCCGCCGAGACCTACATCAAGGCGCTGTGGACCGGCCGCCCGCTGCGCACGCTTTCCGACGCGATCGCAGAAAAGGCCGCGAGCGAGATGGACGACTATCCCGGCCAGGCCGAACGCCATCTCAGCGAGTTGAAGGCGATCCTAGACGAGCAGGAACCGGCCTACCGGAATTGAGGACCCTTCTCCCCGTCACTATACGGGGAGAAGGGTCCTCAAT
>NZ_RZTF01000063.1:0-8533 GCF_004023175.1 Mesorhizobium sp. M7A.F.Ca.MR.362.00.0.0 | reverse complement strand
GCCGGGCACTTCTCCCCGTATAGTGACGGGGAGAAGGACGCTCTTATTCGCCGGTTTCGCCAATCATCGACGTCGCAGGAAGAGCCACCCACTTTCCCCAAGCTTAAAGCCCCAGTTCAGTCCGCAATTCCTCGGCGCTGTTGATGACGACGGCGCCGGGCGGGCCTTCCATCGGCTTTTCCGGCCAGAAGATCGTTTTCATGCCCGCCGCCAGTCCCGCCATGGCGCCCGGCCAGCTGTCGTCGATCGCCACGGCGTGCGCAGGGTCGACATCGGCCAGATAGGCGGCGCGCAGGAACGGCTCGGCATGCGGCTTACCTTCGCGCACATCGTTGCGGCTGATCGTCTTCATGCCGGGGTAGATCAGGCCGACCATGCTCAGATTGGCGTCGACGATCATCCGGTCCGAATTCGAGACCACGGCCTGCTGGATGCCTCTCGCACGCAGCTCGTTGAAGATCTCGATCGCGCCGGGGCGCGGCTTCAGCCCCTCGACCAACGGCAGATAATGCTCGTATTTGCGCACGATCCAGTCGTCGAAAGGCAGGTCCAGGCCGAACTCGTCGCGCATCATCTCGTAGACCGGCCAAGCGGCAACGCCGAGCACGCGCTCATGCAGATCGTCCGGCGGGACAAGGCCGACATTGCGCATCGCCGCCATCAGGGCTGCTTCGTGCAGCGGTTCGCTGTCGACCAGCGTGCCGTCCATGTCCCAGAAAACCGCTTTCGGCATCATGTGAGGCTCCTTTTTGCCATCCCTTAAAGGGTTTGAGCCGGGAGATAAACCTTCGGAGCGCAAGAACCTGCCGCCTGCCGGGACCGCGGCCAAGTCTCTTTGGCGACACAGGCAGAAAAACTGGGCCGTGCCTACGCCGATCGACAGCAAGCAATTGCTCCCGAGATTGACAATTGCGCAGCAGGCCGTTCCCTGCGAAAGTGGGCATGGGCCGCTCTCATGACCGGCGGTCTCGGGAGGCAGGACTTTGAATAGCCGGCAGGATGGTGGCAGCAACAGGCTGGACGATGCGGCGCGCGCCGGCTGGCTTTATTATGTTGCCGGCAACACACAGGACCAGATCGCTTCGACGCTCGGCATTTCGCGGCAAACGGCGCAGCGGCTGGTATCGCTGGCGGTGTCGGAGGGCTTGATCAAGGTTCGCGTCGACCATCCTATCGCCAACTGCCTCGATCTGGCGGCACGGCTGAGATCGCGCTTTGCGCTCGATCTGGTCGAGGTGGTGCCGAGCGACCCCAATTCGTCCTCGACCACGATCGGCATCGCCGAGGCGGCTGCCGCCGAGATCGAGCGGCGGCTGCGGTCACCGACCCCGATCGTCATGGCGATCGGCACCGGGCGCACGCTGAAGGCGGCGATCGAGCAGTTGCCGCCGATGGAATGCCCGCAGCACAAGGTGGTGTCGTTGACCGGCAACATCTCGCCGGACGGCTCGGCAGCCTTCTACAACGTCATCTTCACCATGGCCGACAGGGTCAAGGCGCGCTCCTTCCCGATGCCGCTGCCGGTCATCGCCTCGTCGCCTGAGGAGCGCGAGATGCTGCTCAACCAGCCGATGATCCAGCCGACGCTTGCGCTTGCCGCCGAGGCCGACGTCACCTTCATCGGCATCGGCGACCTCGGCCCCAAGGCGCCGCTCTACGAAGACGGCTTCATTTCGGAGAGCGAATTGAAGGCGCTGCAGAAGGCCGGCGGCATCGCCGAGATCGTCGGCTGGGTGTTCGATAGGGAGGGCCGCATGATCGAGGGCATCACCAACGACCGGGTGTCGTCGGCGTCGCTTCCGTCACGCGAGAAATCACTGGTCATCGCACTGGCCATGGGCGAACGAAAGCTGCCAGGCATCCTGGCGGCCGCGAACCGGCGGCTGATCAACGGCCTCATCACCGATGAACGGACCGCCGCCGCCCTGCTGGCCAGCATCTGACCGGAACCACAACTGATTTGCGATAAAACCAACCGCGCTAGCTGTGCCGCCCGAAAGGGTCATTGCCATCGAGAAAACCGAGATCGCGCTGCAGATGCGGCGACAGGTCCCTGATGTCGAGATGTGCCCGTTTCTTGCCCGCGAACCAGCCGAATCCGTCTGTCAGCCACGAAATCCAGCGGTGATCCGGAGCGGGACTGCATTTTTGCTGCGCCATAGTCATGATCGTCAACCTTCGCTATCCTGAACCCGAATGACGGGTTGACTGGGAATGTCGGTCTTGACGGCGGCCTTTGCCAATCGAACGTCGATAAGGACCCATAAGGAGGCTTTATGCCGGACCTGAGCTCTCGGCAGGTTTCACAGCTTCCGCCGCTGCAGGCGATCCGGGTGTTCGAAGCGGTGGCGCGGCATCTTTCCTTCACCAAGGCGGCCGAGGAACTTGCCATGACGCAAGCGGCGGTCAGCTATCAGATCAAGGTGCTGGAGGAACGGGTCGGCGCGCCGCTGTTCCTGCGCCGGCCGCGCCAGATCGCACTCACCGAGGCTGGACAGCGCCTCGCGCCGGCGGTCAGCGAGGCCTTTGCCATTCTCGGCCAGGCCTATGCCGCGGCGCGTGGCGGGGCCGACGGCTTGCTATGCGTGACGACGGTGCTGACATTCGCCTCGAACTGGCTGGCGCACCGGCTGGGGTCGTTCCAGATCGCACATCCAGCGCTGGCGGTGCGGCTCGAAACGTCGAGCCGCCTGACCGACTTTGCCCGCGAGGATACCGATATCGCCATCCGCTCGGGCGGCGGCAAATGGCCGGGCCTGGAGGCGCACAAGCTGCTCGATGCCGACTTTACGCCGATGCTGAGCCCGAAGCTCGCGGCGACCATCGGCGGCGTCAAAGAACCGGCGGACCTGTTGCGGCTGCCGATCCTCGATCCGGGCGACATCTGGTGGACGCAATGGTTCGAGGCTGCCGGCGTGCATTCGCACGATCTTGCCAAGCGGCCCGGCAGCAGCATGGGCGCGCAGGCCTATGAGGCCAATGCGGCGATCGCCGGTCATGGCGTCGCGGTCCTGACCAGGGCGCTGTTCAAGGCGGAACTTGCCGACGGGCGCCTGATCCAGCCTTTCGATCTGGTTGGCGACGACGGCCATGCCTATTGGCTGGTCTACCCCGAAGCGCGCCGCAACGTGCCGAAGATCCGTGCCTTCCGCGACTGGCTGTTGGCCGAGATCGCCTGCTGACCGGCAAGCTTTCGGGCTGCACCTGGTTCTCGCAGATCTATCCGCTGCTGCCTCACTGTATCCGGCCGGGATGATCCTCGCCCTGGCAATTTCCGCTCGTCCCGGCCTGCGGTGTCGCCCGGGTGCTGCGCTGCAGCATCGAATCCGACTTGACATAATTCACGCCAAGTGAGTAATTGCCCAAAGCCAAGGCAAATGCTCATCTTGGTTCAAGGGAGGAATTTGATGAAACTTCGCACGCTCACCCTGGGCTTGTTGTCGGCCAGCACGCTTGCGTTCGCCGCACATGCCGAATCCATCACCATCGCCACCGTCAACAATGGCGATATGGTCCGCATGCAAAAGCTGACCGAGGACTTCACCAAGGCGAACCCCGACATCCAGCTCAACTGGGTCACGCTCGAAGAAAACGTGCTGCGCGAGCGCGTCACCACCGACATCGCCACCAAGGGCGGCCAGTACGACGTGATGACCATCGGTACCTACGAGGTTCCGATCTGGGCCAAGCAGAGTTGGCTGCTGCCGCTCGACAAGCTCGGCGACGACTATGACGCCAAGGACATCATCCCCGCCATCGCCGGCGGCCTTTCGGTCGACGGCAAGCTCTATGCCGCGCCCTTCTACGGCGAAAGCTCCTTCGTCATGTACCGCAAGGACCTGATGGAGAAAGCCGGACTGAAGATGCCCGACGCGCCGACCTGGGACTTCATCAGGCAGGCCGCCGACAAGATGACCGACCGCGCGAATGGCGTGAACGGTGTCTGCCTGCGCGGCAAGGCCGGCTGGGGCGAGAACATGGCCTTCCTGACCGCCATGTCGAACTCCTTCGGCGCGCGCTGGTTCGACGAGAACTGGAAGCCGCAGTTCGATCAGCCGGAATGGAAGAACACGCTGCAGTTCTATGTCGACCTGATGAAGGCCGACGGCCCCGAGGGTGCGTCCTCCAACGGCTTCAACGAAAACCTGGCGCTGTTCCAGCAGGGCAAATGCGGCATGTGGATCGACGCCACCGTCGCTGCGTCCTTCGTCTCCGATCCCAAGGCATCGCAGGTCGCAGACAAGGTTGGATATGCGCTGGCACCCGACAATGGCCTGGGCAAGCGCGGCAATTGGCTGTGGGCATGGTCGCTGGCGATCCCCGCCGGGACGCAGAAAGCCGATGCCGCCCAGAAGTTCGTCTCCTGGGCGACCAGCAAGCACTATGCCGAACTGGTCGCTTCGAAGGAAGGCTGGGCCAACGTTCCTCCGGGCACGCGCTCCTCACTCTATGCCAACGCCGAGTACCAGAAGGCGGCTCCGTTCGCCAAGATGACGCTGGACTCCATCAATGCCGCCGATCCGACGCATCCGACCGTCAAGCCGGTGCCCTATGTCGGCGTCCAGTTCGTCGCCATCCCTGAGTTCCAGGGACTTGGCACCACGGTCGGCCAGCTCTTCTCGGCGGCTCTTGCCGGCCAGTCGAGCGTCGACGATGCGCTGAAGCAGGCCCAGGACGCTGCCACCGCGGCAATGACCGAAGGCGGATACATCAAGTAAGGCTCCTCCCGGTGCCGACTGCCGGTCGCCTCCTTGACCGGCAACGGCCGCCCGAATTCCCAGTTCGGGCGGCCGCCTTTAACGCCTTTTGAAAATTCAGTCTGACCAGTGAAGGGTGACCGTCATGGCTACTCAGCAGACCCGTTCGCTTGCCCGTTTCATGATGGCGCCATCCGTGGTGCTGCTGTTCGTCTGGATGATTGTGCCGCTGGTCATCACCATCTGGTTCTCCTTCCAGCAGTACAATCCGCTCAATCCGATCCGCGACGGCTTTGTCGGCTTCTCGAATTACGCGCTGTTCTATTCCAACCCGGCCTTCCTGCAGTCGATCCTCAACACGCTCACCTTGGTGGTCAGCGTGCTCCTGATCACGGTGATCGGCGGTATCCTTCTGGCGCTGCTGATCGACCAGCCGATGTGGGGCCAGGGCATCGTGCGCATCCTGGTCATTTCGCCGTTCTTCGTCATGCCGCCGGTGGCCGCATTGGTGTGGAAGAACATGATCATGCACCCGCAATATGGGGTGTTCGCCGACATAGCGCGCTTCTTCGGGGCCCAGCCGATCGACTGGTTCGGGCAGCATCCGATGCTGGCGATCATCATCATCGTCGCCTGGCAATGGCTGCCTTTCGCCACGCTCATTCTCTTGACCGCGCTGCAGTCGCTCGACGGCGAGCAGAAGGAAGCCGCCGAGATGGACGGCGCCGGCTTCATCAGCCGCTTCATCTATCTGACGCTGCCGCACATGTCGCGCGCCATCACGGTCGTCATCCTGATCCAGACGATCTTCCTTCTCTCCGTCTATGCCGAGATCCTCGTCACCACCAATGGCGGCCCGGGATACGCCTCCACCAACCTGCCCTTCCTCGTCTACCAGAAGGCGTTGCTGGAGTTCAAAATCGGCCAGGCATCCGCCGGCGGCGTGATCGCCGTCATTCTCGCCAACATCGTTGCCTTCTTCGCCATGCGCGCCGTCGGCAAGAACCTGGACAAGTAAGGGAGGCTACGATGGCACGCTCAGTCACCACCCAGCACAAGACGATTGCGACAGTTGCCGCCTGGATCGTCGCCCTGCTGATCTTCTTCCCGATCCTCTACACGATCATCACCTCGTTCAAGTCGGAGCAGGAAGCCATCCAGGGCTTCAGCATCATCCCGTCGGGAACGTTCGAGAGCTATGCCGAGGTTCAGGCGCAGAGCGGCTACTTCAAATTCTTCTTCAACTCGGTGCTGCTCTCGGTCGGCTCGACCATCCTGGCCCTGCTCGTCGCCATACCGGCGGCATGGTCGATGGCCTTCTCGCCGACCAAGCGGACCAAGGACATCTTGATGTGGATGTTGTCCACCAAGATGATGCCCGCGGTCGCGGTGCTGTTCCCGATCTACCTGATCTTCCGCGACACAGGACTGCTCGACAGCCGCATCGGCCTGATGATCATGCTGATGCTGATCAACCTGCCGATCGTGGTGTGGATGCTCTACACCTATTTCCGCGAAATCCCGGGCGAGATCCTGGAAGCGGCGCGCATGGACGGCGCATCGCTGTGGAACGAGATCATCTATGTGCTGACGCCGATGGCGGTGCCGGGCATCGCCTCGACGATGCTGCTCAACATCATCCTGGCCTGGAACGAGGCGTTCTGGACGATCCGGCTGACGACGACGGAAGCAGCACCGCTGACCGCCTTCATCAGCTCGTTCTCCAGCCCGCAAGGCCTGTTCTGGGCCAAGCTCTCGGCCGCCTCGACACTGGCCATCGCGCCGATCCTGATCATGGGCTGGTTCAGCCAGAAGCAGCTGGTGCGCGGCCTGACATTTGGTGCGGTCAAATAGTTGGTGGCGCGGTGAAGTAACGGAATTGCCCGAAGCAATCGGCAGAAATAACCCCTCGGGGAGGAAATCATGGGAAATATCACGCTCAAGAACGTCTCCAAATCCTTCGGAGCGACGTCCATCATCCCCGGTCTCGACCTGGTGATCGAGAATGGCGAGTTCGTCGTCTTCGTCGGCCCGTCGGGTTGCGGCAAGTCAACGCTGCTGCGGCTGATCGCCGGGCTCGAGGACACCAGCGGCGGCTCCATCAACATCGACGGCCGCGACGTCACCGGCGAGGCACCGGCCAAGCGCAAGCTCGCCATGGTGTTCCAGTCCTACGCGCTCTATCCGCACATGACGGTGGCCAAGAACATCGGCTTCCCGCTGAAGATGGCCGGCGAGGACAAGGCGACGATCGACAAGAAGGTGGGAGACGCGGCGCGCGTGCTCAACCTGACGAACTATCTCGAACGCCGGCCCGGCCAGCTTTCCGGCGGCCAGCGCCAGCGCGTCGCCATCGGCCGCGCCATCGTGCGTCAGCCGACCGCCTTCCTGTTCGACGAACCGCTGTCCAATCTCGATGCGGCACTGCGCGGCACCATGCGGCTGGAGATCAGCGAGCTGCACCATCAGCTCAAGACGACCATGATCTACGTCACCCATGACCAGGTCGAAGCCATGACCATGGCCGACAAGATCGTCGTGCTGAACGCCGGCAACATCGAGCAGGTCGGCTCGCCGATGGAGCTCTACAAGACGCCGAAGAACCTGTTCGTCGCCGGCTTCATCGGCTCGCCGAAGATGAACCTGATCGAAGGCGCGCCGGCCGCCAAAAACGGCGCCAAGACCATCGGCATCCGTCCCGAACACCTGGAGATCTCGACCACGGCGGGCGAATGGAAGGCGGTCGTCGGCGTCGCCGAGCATCTCGGCTCCGACACCTTCCTGCATGTCCAGGCCGATGGCGTCGGCCCGCTGACGGTGCGCGCCGACGGCGAACTCGGCGTCCATCATGGCGACACCATCTATCTAACGCCCGACAAGGCCAAGCTGCATCGCTTCGGCGCCGACGGGAAGGCAATCTGAACATGCGGCTGGCCGGCAAATCCGCGCTGATCACAGGTTCGGCCCGCGGCATCGGCAGAGCCTTCGCCGAAGCCTATGCCCGCGAAGGCGCCACCGTCGCCATAGCCGACATCAATCTCGAGGCGGCGCAGAAGACGGCCGCCGAGATCGGCGGCAGGGCCTATGCGGTCAAGCTCGACGTCACCGACCTCGCCTCCATCGAGGCGGCGGTGAAAGCCGTCGAGACGAAGACCGGCGGCCTCGATATCCTGATCAACAACGCCGCTCTGTTCGATCTGGCACCGATCGTCGAGATCACCAAGGCAAGCTACGACAAATTGTTCTCCGTCAATGTCGCCGGCACGCTGTTCATGCTGCAGGCAGCCGCCCGCTCGATGATCGCACGAGGCAAGGGCGGCAGGATCATCAACATGGCAAGCCAGGCCGGGCGACGCGGCGAGGCGCTGGTCGGCGTCTACTGCGCCACCAAGGCCGCCGTCATCTCGCTGACCCAATCGGCGGGGCTCGACCTGATCAAGCACCGCATCAACGTCAACGCGATTGCCCCTGGCGTCGTCGACGGCGAGCACTGGGATCACGTCGATTCGCTGTTCGCCAAATATGAGAACCGGCCGAAGGGCGAGAAGAAGAAGCTGGTCGGCGAGGCAGTGCCGTATGGCCGCATGGGCACGGCGCAGGACCTCACCGGCATGGCGGTTTTTCTCGCCAGCAGCGACGCCGAATACATCGTCGCCCAGACCTACAATGTCGACGGCGGCCAGTGGATGAGTTGAGGCGGGGACGGCCTCTGCTCCTCGTCCCTCCGCGGAGAGCAGAGGCCGACATCAGCGGCGCGTAGCAAGTGCCACCCCTTATCCTCTCCCCGACCGGGAGAGGAGCGTAACGAAGGCCTAAATCCGGCCAAAGGGTAAAAC
>NZ_RZTF01000640.1:0-2181 GCF_004023175.1 Mesorhizobium sp. M7A.F.Ca.MR.362.00.0.0 | reverse complement strand
ATCTGACGGGCGAAAGCCTGCGGCGAAAGCAGCCGCAAAAAGCTTGACACCTGACGCATACGAAATGACAACAATCAACGCCAGCAGAGCCCTAGCCCCAGGGGGCGAGATCATATCGGAATCCGGGGGCGCAATCATATCGGAACAAAGGGGCGGCTTCGTCGGAATCGGCACCCTGGGCCACAAAGCCTGCCGGGACGGGCGCTCCGTCTCCTACCAACGTGTCCCGCGCCTGTTCGAGGCAATGGCGCTGGCTCGTGGCGACGGTCGCCATGCCCGCATGCTCAAGTCTCTCGCTCGCGTCGAGCTGCTGATATTGGACGACTGGGGCATCTCGGTGCTCACTCAAAGCCAGCGCATCGATCTGCTGGAGATGCTTGAAGACCGCAACGGGCGGGCCTCCACCATCGTAACAAGCCAAGTGCCCGTCGATCAGTGGCACGAAGTCATCGGCGACGATCCCACCCTTGCCGACGCCATCCTCGACCGCCTCGTTCAAAATGCTCACCGCATCAACATGACCGGCGAAAGCTTGCGGAAAATAGCTGGCAAGCAAGCGCTTGACGCCGACTAAAAACCAGTGAACTCATAGCAACCGTCGGTCAGGCTTCTGCTGCCCACGATCGCGTGAAATCACTGCCCACGATCAGCGAAATGCGCACTCGACGTCCGCAAGGAGATCCAAGCCCGGCATGAAGAAGCAGATCGGCTACGCTGCCGCGCGGTCGAGCGCGCCAAGATCGAGGCCGATCACGCCCAGCGCCGTTTCATGCTGGTCGATCCCGATAATCGTCTCGTCGCCGACACGCTCGAAGGCGAATGGAACGAGAAGCTCCGTATTTTGGCCAAGGCCCGCGAAGATCGCGAGCGTGCCCGGGAGCACGATCAATTCATCCTTGATGAAGCTGTCCGCGAGCGGCTGGTCGCAATGACGGTGGATTTCAACAAGCTCTGGGCGGATCCCGATACCCCGAACCGCGAACGCAAGCGACTGCTTGCCCACATCATCGAGGATGTCACTCTCGTCAAGCTACCGGCGGAAGGAACCACCAAGGTTCACGTGCGATTCAAAGGCGGCAAGATCCAGACGCTCACCACCCTGAGCCCAAAATCTTCCGCCCAGCAGGTCAAGACGCAGCCCGGCATCGTCGAACTGGTCGATAAACTCCTCGACGACCACATCTATTCCGAGATCGCAGAACTGCTCAACCAGAAAGGATACCGTCCGGGCGAGGCCGCACGCCGCGGTCGCCACAACGCCCGCTTCACGGCCTTGCGAGTTGCCTATCTCGTTCACCAATACAAGCTGCGCTCTCGCTATGACCGTCTGCGGGAACGTGGAATGCTGACAAAACAGGAAGCGGCCGCGCGTCTCAATATCCACGAGCACACCGTCACCAGATGGGCCAAGCATGGCCTCATCACCAGCCACGCCTACAACGGGCACTATTGCCTGTACGAACTTCCCGTTTCGGATCTACCGCAAAAACAATGCAGCCGATGGAACCGGCTCGTCGATCGCGCTGCCGCACGAAGGCAAAATGCCAGCCAGGCAAAAACTCTCAACTGAAGACGAAAGGGACGTAGTATGAATGCAGATCGTTCGTAAACAGGCAGGCACCCTGGCCGTCATGCCAGATCACCTTGATCAGCCCTCCTCGACGCCCGCGGAAACAAAACAAATGGCCGCTGTGCGGATTGCGCTTCAACGTCTCCTGCACCATCAATGCGAGGCCGGGGAAACCATGTCCGTATAGCCAGTGGCGAGCCACACCTTCACACCGCTCGGGACCGGGATCATCGCCGCTCCAGCACATCAAGAATCCGGCCGAGCGCCTCGGTATCGATATCACTCTCAATCCGCAGGCGACGGGCACCGCCAAGCTCGATCGTCACCATGCTGCTCTTCTTGCGCGGTCGGGAGATCGGCGCTGGCTGCGCCTCGACGACCTCCACGGGAACAAGCTGCGGCACGGACGGCGCGGAGATCTGGCAGAGCTCCTTGCGCCACCGGAAAAGCTGGCTCACATGAAGGCTCGCCGATCGCGCGATCTCCGAAACACTGGCCCCAGGCTCGAACGTCGCAGCGACCAGCCGCTCCTTCTCTTCCCGAGACCAGCGCCGGCGCCGCTCGACCGACGTGATCACTTCGATCTGATGCTTCGTCACAGGGCTACTCCT
>NZ_RZTF01000639.1:0-2186 GCF_004023175.1 Mesorhizobium sp. M7A.F.Ca.MR.362.00.0.0 | reverse complement strand
AAGAGCAGCATGGCGCGATCGCGCAGGCCGCGTAGCGTCCCGCGGTCAAGGGTCTCGAGCATGGCAATCAGGTCTTCAGGCAGAATGGCTTCTTTTTGCCGGGGAGGGGAAGAGTGGCTGTTGCGAATGCCGGCCAGCACAGTCGCGATATGCCGGTCCTTTCTGTCCAATGGTTGGCCACGCTGAGAAAAATTCCAGGTCAACGAAGACAGACGTCGCTCGATTGTCGAGACGGCGTTAGGCTTCTTGTCGCTCGTCACCTTCCCGGACGCGCAGGCCGTGATGTAAAGGCCGACGACCTGCGGATCCGGCGGCAACACATCCAGATGCTGGCGGCGCGCCCAGGCGCAAAAATGCTTCCAATCGGCGGCGTAGGCGCGCCGGGTGTTGAACGAGCTTGCTGCCTCCACGTAATCGCGCGCGCGCTCGGCCAGCCCTTCCAGATGCGCGGGCAGGGGAGGGGCGTTGTGCGGCTCGGAGGGCGCCTGCGCCATGTCCATGACGATATCGACAATGTCAGGCAAATCGTCGGCTGGAGGCGGGGGAGGGGAGGTGCTGGCGATCGCGGTCGTGCTGTGGGACGGCGCTGAGCTCTCCTCAGGACGATTTCCGGGGTTTTGCTCGACGATAGCGGCTGTCGTTCGCGTTTGGTCAACGGACGGCAAGTTATTGGTCTGGCGCGAATCATCTTCGGAGTTCATTGGCGGATTCTAGCCGAATCACCGGATTTTTCGTAACATTCGAGCGGACAAACTTTTACAGCGAGGCCGGCTGTGGTTCATGGGCCCGACAAGGAGACGGTTGATGATGCCGCCTGGAATGAGGCGGTTGCAAGGGAGGCCGTGATCCGCAGACTGGTTTCGCTCGACTGCCCCGGCCGGTCCGATTTCTTCCGGGCTTGCCGTGAACTCGGCCTCAAGCGAACCCGGCTTTACGAACTGATCAGGGCTTATCGGGAGCATCCGGTCACGAGTTCGCTGCTGCCGCGCCCGGGCGGCACGAGACAAGGCAGCCGCCGGTTGCCGGATGAGACCGAAGCGGTAATCGCCGAAGCGCTCCGGGACTTTTACAAGACGCGCCAGAAACCAAGCATCAATCGACTGCACAAGGAGATCCGCGGGCTCTGCCGCTCGCGTGGCGTGCGCGCACCGTCCTGGCATGCGCTGAAGGCGCGGATCGAGGCCATGGACCCCGCCGAACTGACCAAGGCACGGGAAGGCTCGAAGGCGGCGCGCGATCGCTTCCACCCAGTTCCGGGAGAATATACCGCCGAGTGCGCGTTCGACGTAGTCCAGATCGACCACACGCTGGTCGATGTCATTGTCGTCGATCGCCGGTACCGCCGGCCACTGCAGCGGCCGTGGCTGACGCTCGCCATTGACATCGCAAGCCGCATGATCGCGGGCTTCTACCTGACCCTTGAGGCACCGTCGACGGTTTCGGTCGCGCTCGCAATCCAGCATGTCGTGCAGCCGAAAGAGGTGTGGCTTGCCGGGCTGGGGATCGATGCGAAGTGGCCGGCCTGCGGGTTCCCTGATGCCATCCATCTCGATAACGCCAAGGAATTCCGGTCGCGCGCCCTGCAGCGGGGCGCTGAGGAATATGGCATCGAGCTCATCCATCGTCCGATCGCCACTCCCCACTATGGCGGCCATATCGAGCGGCTGATCGGCACCATGATGGGCGCCGTCCATCTTCTGCCGGGCACGACGTTCAGCGACATCGACGAGCGTGGCAGCTATGATTCCGCCGCCCATGCGACGATGACTCTGGATGAACTGGCGCGATGGCTGGCGCTCGAAATCACGCGCTACCACGCCGATCGCCATGGAACGCTGGGAATTCCGCCGCTTGCGGCATGGCATGAAGCTGTCGCCCGCCGCGTTCGGCCTGTGCGTCAGCCCCACGATCTTGCCGGCTTCATGATCGATTTCCTGCCCAGCGTCGACCGACTGGTGCGACGAGACGGCATTCACCTGTTCGGTCTTCGCTATTGGGATGATGTTCTGAGCATCTGGGCCGGGCGCCTCGATCGGCCGCTGCACGTTTCCTACGATCCACGCGATCTTTCGAGGGTTTTCGTGCGCGCTCCGGACGGTACGCGCTGGCCGATCCGCTTTGCCGATCTGCGGCGCGCGCCGATCACGCTTGGCGAACATCGCCGCGCCCGAACCGCCCTGCGGGAA
>NZ_RZTF01000638.1:0-2209 GCF_004023175.1 Mesorhizobium sp. M7A.F.Ca.MR.362.00.0.0 | reverse complement strand
CAGGCGCGCCGGCACCGCTTGCGAAAAGGCGCCGAAGATGACCGACCGCAATCGGGCGCAGGTGAGCGAGCGCATACCAACGGCAGCGGGGAATACCGGGTTCAGCACCGAACCCGTGGGTGCGATGCAGGTAAACGGCCGGGTGAGGCCCGTATTGAGCAGGATCTTCGGATTGAGTGTGTAGAGCACGTAATAGACGCCCACCAGCAGCATGGTGTGTCGCGGGTCGCCGCCCGAGGGCACGTTGAGCGAGGAGCCGAGCTGCGGATCGGAGCCGGTGAAATCGAGCACCGCCTCGTCGCCCTTGATCGTCAGCGTCAGCTTCAGCCGGCAGGGATTGGCCTCGACCGAATCCTCGTCGGCATAGTCCGCGAATTCCCACGTGCCGTCGGGCATGGAGCGCAGCACGTCGCGCGCCTGCGCTTCCGCCTGGTCGAGAAGCGCGGCAACGCCTTCGATGAAGCCGGCCTTGCCGAACTTCCGCACCATCGCCTGGATCTTGCGCTCGCCGGTGTTGAGCGCCCCCACCAGTGCCTTGATGTCACCGATGTTGAGGTCCGGCTTGCGCACATTGGTGCTCATGATCCGCAGGATCATCTCGTCGAAGACGCCCTCGTTCACCAGCTTCATGGGCGGAAAGCGGATGCCTTCCTGATGGATTTCGGTCAGCGCCCGGCTGAGCGAAGCCGGCACGGCTCCGCCCATGTCGGTGTTGTGGATGTGCCCTCCGGTCCAGGCGACGATCTCGCCGTCGACGAAGACCGGCTTCCACAGATGCGTGTCGGGCGCGTGGGTGGCGACGTAGCCGGAATAGGGATCGTTGGTGAAGGCGACGTCTCCCGGCCGGTAGTCGTCGACCATCGCAATCGCGCGGTGATACGAAAGCCCGGGATACCAGGTGGCACCGAGTTCCATCGGGACAGCGAAGGTTGCCCCCGAACGGTCCATCAGCATCACGGTGAAGTCCTGCGTCTCCTTGACGAAGGCGGAGTGCGCGGTGCGGTGCAGCGTGTGGGCCATGTTCTCGGCCGCCGCGCGGGCATGGTTAGCCAGAACCTGAAGGTTTGTCCGGTCAAACAAGGCGTCACTCCGCGAAAGTCAGAAGAAGGTTGAGGTGGCGATCGACCCGTGCCTGCGTTCCGGCGGGAATGGCAAAGGTGGTGTCTTCCTGAACGACCACGGCAGGCCCGTGGAACGTGCTTCCCGGGGCGAGGGTCTGCCGGTTGTGGAGGTCGATGGTCTCGACACTCACGCCCGTATAGACCGGGAGCCGGCGCGCCGGAATGGCCGGGGCATCGACCATGTCGATCTCCGGGAAGGAGAGTTTTGGCCCCGCGCCAACTGCGGATAGCCGGACATTCACAAGTTCGATCTCTCCGTCCGGGTCGTGGAAATCGTAGAGCCGCTCATGGGTGCGGTGGAAAGCCTGTTCGATGGCGGCCGCGTTGCCGTCCGCAAGCCATTCCGGCGACAACACGACCTCGATTTCATAGCTCTGCCCGATGTAGCGCATGTCGCAGGAGAGATTGAGTTGCGCGGCCCCGTCGTGCCCCTGCGCCGCGAGCCATTCGCGGCCCTCTTGCGCGAGGGTCTCGAAGGCCCCGCGGATTGTGGGCAGCGATGTGCCCGACAGCGGGCTGAAGATGGTGCGGATGAAGTCGCCGCGCAGGTCCGCCACCAGCCCGCCCAGCGCCGACACCACGCCGGGACGGCGGGGCGCCATGACACGCTTCATGCCGAGTTCGCGGGCAAGAAAGGCGCCGAGCATGGGGCCACCGCCGCCGAAGGGCATCAGCGTGAAATCGCGCAGGTCGACGCCGGCACGCGAGGCGAGTTTCTCGACCTCGACGAACATCTCCGACACCGCGATGTCGAGGATCGCCTGTGCGGTCTGCTCGACTGGGCGACCGAGCTGCGCGGCAAGTTCGCCGACCGCGCGATGCGCCAGTCCGGTATCGATCCGCAACTGGCCGTAGGCCATCTCGCTGTGGCCCAGCCATCCGCACACCACCATGGCGTCCGTCACCGTTGGCCGCTCGCCGCCACGGCCGTAGCAGGCCGGTCCTGGCGTCGAACCGGCCGATTCCGGCCCGACCCGTAGCACCCCCTGCGCATCGACACTGGCGATCGAGCCGCCGCCTACACCGATCGAGCTCACCGACACGGAAGGGATATGGAGCGGAAATTCGCCGATCAGTTCGCCGGTGCC
>NZ_RZTF01000637.1:0-2238 GCF_004023175.1 Mesorhizobium sp. M7A.F.Ca.MR.362.00.0.0 | reverse complement strand
CCCCAGATCGACTCGTAGTCGCGTCGCAGATCAACGGGATCAGGTCCGCTTTGGCTTGCCCGCGACCGCAGAAGGCTGAAACCGCCGGCGACCGCAATCGCCTGCCGGACTGTCATGAGTGGCCGGTAAGCCTGCTGCCCTGGCGTCAGCACATCGCCAGTCACGTAGATCGGCCGGTACTCCGCGATCACGGCCGTGACGTCGCTCGGCTTGATGACGATCATTTGCTCCCGTCCATCAGGCAGACGCTGGTGGACGATCTTGGTTGGCAGCACCGCTTCCATGCGCGTCTGCAATTCGGCCGGCGTCAACCCGCCAACCGGGATCATCCCGAACTCGGGCAGCGCGATCGAGCCATCCATCTGGACAACCGCGCGTTGCGTTCGTTCCGCTATGGAGGCAATTCCTATCTCCACCGTGTCGCCGGGGGAGAGCTTGTAGGCGGCCGGCGCTTCGGCCGCGGTTGCGCTGCTCAAGGCCAGGCATCCGACAAGTGCTGCAAAGGAAATTCGGCTAACGAAGGCCATTGGTGGCAATCTCCTTTTGATTCAGATCCGGCTGCGGCGGCCAATCGAGATGGGCGACGAATTCGTAGACCGGTCCGCCCGGTACCCCCCAATTGCTAGACCAGATCACTTGCGACCCATCAGGGGACGGGGAGGCGTGTGTCTCGCTCCAATAATCGAACGGAGCGTTCCGCGTCTGCACGATCCGTCGGACCTCTCGACTGCCGTCGACACGCAGCGCGATCACCTCGCGCGAGTATGGAGCCCAGTCCGGCTGGCTTCGAACCTCCTCGGGATTGCCCCCGTAACTCATGAATGCCCATTCGGGCCGGTCCAAAGCGCGCAGCGACGCATGCTCGGCCTCGCCGAACTTCATGAGCGACGTGACCTTTCCATCGGACAGCCGACGTTTGATCACCTGATATTTGTCGGGGCTGGATTTGCTGATTCCGACGTAAATTTCGCTGCCGTCCGCGTCGAGAGTCATATCGCCATGGCCGGGCCGATGATGGTCCTTCCACGTCTGGCGCAAGGTGCCGTCGATTGCGAAAATGGCTCGCTGCTCGGTGCCGTCGGCCAGGTTTTGGAAACACAGGATGTTTTCTCCAAGCGGAGAAATGGTGCAGGAACTGGTCGTTCCGGCAACCTGGGCGAGATTGATGTCCGGGTATTTCAGACGCCGGTCGAGATCATATGCGAAGGCGACGGCAGCACCATCATCGCGGGTCGCGCGTACGGCAATGCGGCTGCCGTCACGACTTGGATTTCCCTTGGACGGGCCGAATTTGAGATCCCGATATTTCGCAGCGGCAAAAACTATGTCCTCACGATTGCTGCGGGGCGCCCAGGTCGAGATATTCTGATCATCGACACAAATCATCAGGTCCGCGTTTCGAGGGTGCCATTCGCACTCACCCGGCTTGTTGCGATGGAACAAAGGAACGTAGTTTTTCCCGTCGAGGAAGCACATGCCGTCGCAGCCGTTCATGAGGACGAGGAGGCTCTGATCGGCATTCCACGCTTGCGCGCTCGAGTACCGATGACTGCAATATATTTTGCCGCAGACAATTCCGCCGCCAAGAGCTCCGGGCTTGGTGATCCGAGTGAAGCTGATCCCTGTCGCCGGATCGGTTGCAGGTTTCAGGTAAGCGGGCAGATCCATTGCCGGCTCCGTGCCTGCCGCACCGCTCGGCCGGTTTCCGGCTGTGTGTAGCGCCAGCAGAGCGGCCATCAGCAGCACAGCTGGTATGAGCCGCGGAAAGGTCATGTCATATAGCTCATTTCGCGACGGACGCGGCCCTCGCTAAGGCGCGAACGCCACCACTCGATGGTTCTTTCCAGACCGTCACGCAGGCTTGTATGCGCCCGCCATCCGACTTTACTTTCAAGGTTCGAGGAATCGGCGAGCAACGCGCGAACCTCGGAGTTCTGCGGCCGCATCCGGCTTTCGTCGCGACGTACCGGTTTCCTGGTGCCACTCAACTCGAGCACCAACTCCAAAACGTCCGAGACACTGACGGCGCGCTGGCTGCCGGCATTGTAGGCATGGCCAAATTCAAGCTCGGCCGCCCCTGCCGCCACAAATGCCGCCGCAGTGTCTTCCACAAAGGTAAGGTCGCGGATAGGGCTGGTGTCGCCGACCATGATCGCCGGACAGTTCTCGTCCAGAGCCTGCCTTATGATGGTCGGCACGATGGCCCGCTCGCTCTGGCGCGGCCCGTATGTATTGAAC
>NZ_RZTF01000636.1:0-2247 GCF_004023175.1 Mesorhizobium sp. M7A.F.Ca.MR.362.00.0.0 | reverse complement strand
ACCCAGCGCAAGCCTCACATCGCTGCTTCCTGCTCCATCTCTTTCATGTCCTGAAAGCGGTCCGCAATCCGTGGGTGAACCCGGCCGCCGTCCGCAGCACCGATGGCAACGACAATCTCGTCGGCAGCCGGGCCGTCGGCGATCTGGAAGTTGGCGGTGATGAAATGCGAGCGGCGACCGTTCTCGCTCTTGTGCATCATCGGCAGCGATAGCAGCGCGCCCGGCGCGTTGCGGGTGTTACAGAATTCGAGATAGGTCGTGCCGCCGACGGCGTCGCGGAAGACATTGCCGAAGCGCAGCGTATGGATCATGGCGGAGGCATGCTCGATCTCGCCGGCGGTTCCGACGGCGGCCGCCTTGCCGTAGCTTTCGATGCGTTCCGCCTGCATCAATCCAATCAGGCGGCTCGTGAGTTCCTGCCCCAGCCGGGGCGCTATGGCGACAATCTCCGGCTGCAAATCCTCGACGAAGCCGCGCCCGGCCCATGGGTTGCGCAGGACGGCTGCCACCACGATCGACGTTACCGGCCTTGCACCCGCTTTGCCGCCTTCGATGTGCACTTCCTCGATGAAGGTGCTGACTTTTCGCAATTCCATGATTTGGCCTCTCCAGGTGGAAGCTCAAGCTAATGCACGCCAACCGTCGGGTATTCCTCCGGTTCGTAGGAAGAAACGGCGTGCGTCCCGCTTGGAAGCGGTGTAGCGTTCGTATATCCGCGACGGCTTAAATTCGCCCTTCGCGAGCGGCGGAAGATCAGGCGTGGACCACGAGTCGCAAATTCTCTCCTTGCGGGATGCCGCCAGCCTCATCAATTCGGGCGGCGATCTCCAGTCCGTGCTGCGCCATCTCGTGCTGGCGGCCTGTCGTCATGCCCAATGGACTCTAGGCTCGATCATGGGCATCGACGCCCCCCACGGCCACGCCTATGTCATCGTGCGCCACGACCCGACGCTCATTCACCGCACGTTGCCGGACCGTTGGGAGCTGGCCACCAGTCCCTCGATCGTCGCGCTCAACCGCAACGAGCCGGTCTACATCAGGGACGCGCGCGTATCGGAGGAGTTCCCGGGCTACCGCCGAGAAGCCTTCGAGCGCGACTACCGCAGTGTTCTGGTCATGCCGATGAACTGCGTCGACGAAGACGGCCGGCCGATGGTGCTGACCGTCGTTTCGCGCGAGATCACCGAAGTGACGGCGCAGGATATCGCCTTCATCGGCATGATCGTGCATCTGGGTGAGATCGCGGTCGAGAAGCAGCATCGGCTGCGCCAGGAGAAGCAGGCCGGCGAGCGTCTGCAGCGCGCCCTCTCGGCGCACACCTCGCTTCTGCAGCAAGCCTTGTCGGACGGATCGGTGGCCTCGCTCGCCGAAAAAGTCAGCGAGCTGCTACCCAATCCTGTGGTGGTGATCGATTTCCATGCCAATCTGGTTGTCGCCGGCCGTTCCCCGAGCGAGGCGCATTTCGACACCGCCTCCTGGCAGCAGGCGGTGAGCGGAACGCTCAGCCGGCAAATCTTCAAGATAGCTCGCGGCGCGTCCGACGGGCGTCACACCGAGACGCTGTTCGTCGATGACGGCAAGCGACAGCTCAAGCTTTCGGTGCGCATCGAGCCGCTTAGCATCGACGCCGAAGTGGTTGGCGCACTGATGATTTTCCCGACGCCTCACGAGTCTGGTCAACTCGATCAGATGCTGCTCGACAGCACCAAATTCGCCCTCAGTGTGCAGATGATGCGCAGCTTCGTGCGCTTCCGTTTCGAGACGCGCTCGCTGACCGAGCTTTTCCTGGAGGTGGCGGAGCGCCGCTGGCGCGACGAGGCCGATATCGTCAATCGCGCCCGCCGGCTGGGGCTCGACTTGACCGTTGCACAGAAGATGATCGTCGTCGACCTCGCCGAACAGGACGGTGCCATCGGCCTTGCCGATCCGCATCATGAGGTCATGCGTCTGCTGCAGCAGGCCGGCATTGCCGGCACGGCAATCGCGGTGGAGGATGGGCTTGTCTGTCTTGTCCCGGCCGATACCGGGCAGGATGGCGCGCGCTTCGCGAAATTGCCGCACAAGATTGCGGCCGGGCTTGGCCGCTATTTCGAAGGTGAGCCGGTGGTTGTGCTTTCCGAGGCCTGTGCCGCGCTGGTCGATTATCCCATCGCCTGGGAGCGGTGCCGCCGCATGATCCGGATCGGCCGTTCCTTCGGACGCACCGGCGTTTTTGCCGGCCAGGATTTCGGTCCGTTGCCGATATTG
>NZ_RZTF01000635.1:0-2270 GCF_004023175.1 Mesorhizobium sp. M7A.F.Ca.MR.362.00.0.0 | reverse complement strand
CCAACCGGACCGGCCGCAGCGTCGGTCTGTTGACGCCAGGCGGCGGTACGCTGCATGTCGAATGGCGCGACGATGACCATGTGGTGCTGACCGGCGCCGCCGAATGGGAATTTTCCGGCAGCTTCGACCCGTCGAACGGGACATGGGCCCGCGACACCGAAAGCGCGGCCTGATGTCCGCTCTGCCCAAGAGCCCGGTGTCCAAGGGCATCGATGTCGTCACCTTCGGCTGCCGGCTCAACACCTATGAATCGCAGGTGATGCGGCGCGAGGCTGAAAGTGCCGGTCTGGGCGCTCTGGAAGGCGGCGCTTTGATCTTCAACACCTGCGCCGTGACAGGCGAAGCAGTGCGCCAGGCCAAGCAGGCGATCCGCAAGGCCCGCCGCGACAACCCACGGGCACGCATCATCGTCACCGGCTGCGCCGCGCAGACCGAGCCTGAAAAATTCGCCGCCATGGACGAGGTCGATCTCGTGCTTGGCAATGAAGAGAAGCTGAACGCCAATTCCTATCGCGCGCTGCCGGATTTCGGCGTCAACGACACCGAGAAGGCGCGCGTCAACGATATCTTTTCGGTGCGTGAGACCGCAGGCCACATGGTCGACGCCATCGAGGGCCGGGCGCGCGCCTTCGTCCAGGTGCAGAATGGCTGCGACCACCGCTGCACCTTCTGCATCATTCCCTACGGCCGCGGCAATTCGCGCTCGGTGCCGATGGGCGCCGTGGTCGAGCAGGTCAAGCGGCTCGCCGGCAACGGCTATGCCGAGATCGTGCTGACCGGCGTCGACATGACATCATTCGGCGCCGATCTGCCGGGGGCGCCGAAGCTCGGCAAACTGGTGAAAACAATCCTGAAACAGGTGCCCGACGTGAAGCGGCTGCGGCTGTCGTCGATCGATTCGATCGAAGCTGACGACGATTTGCTCGATGCCATCGCCACCGAGCCCAGGCTGATGCCGCATCTGCATCTGTCGCTGCAATCGGGCGACGACATGATCCTGAAGCGGATGAAGCGAAGGCACCTACGCGATCAGTCGATCCGCTTCTGCGAGGATGTGCGCAAGCTGCGCCCCGGTATCGTCTTTGGCGCCGACATCATCGCCGGCTTCCCGACCGAGACCGACGAAATGTTCGAGAACTCGGAAAAAATTATCGAGGAGTGTGGCCTGACCCATCTCCACGTCTTCCCCTTCAGCCCACGCGAAGGCACGCCCGCCGCGCGCATGCCGCAGCTCCGCCGCGAGGTCGTCAAGCAGCGCGCCGCCCGGCTGCGTGCCGCCGGTGAAGCTGCCTATTTCAGGCATCTGTCGTCGCTCACCGGAACGCGCCAGTCGATCCTGATCGAGCGCGACGGCCTTGGCCGCACCGAGGGTTTTACGCTTGCCGCACTCGGCACGGGCGCACCGGGTGAGATCGTCGAGGCTGAGATATCAGGCCACGATGGTAGCAGGCTGATCGCGGCGCCCCTTGCCGCCCGCGCCGCCTGAGAACGCAAAGCATGGCTGGTTTTTTCAAGAAGATATTTTCGTTCGGCAAGAAAGAGGTTGTCGAGGAGCGGATCGACGAGACCGCCCCGCTGCCGCCGATCAAATGGGAAGCACTCGATGCGCTGAAGCCGGCGGCCGAACAGGTCGTTCCGGAGTTCTTGAAGCGCGACGAGCCGCTGCCCGAGGCGGAAACGACGCCGGCGCCGGTAGTCGAGCCGGAGGTAATTCCTGCGCCGCAACCGGCGCCTGTCGAGGAACCGGCGCCCGAGCCGGAGCCAACCATCCCGCCAGTACCGGAGCCGGCTGTTCCCTCAGAGCCAGAACCTCTGCCGGAGCCCGAGCCGGAAGAAGAACCAGCGCCCGAGACGCCAGCCGAGCCGCCGGCGCCCGAGGAGGTACCAACCCCTCCCGCCGTTCCGGAACCTGCTCCCGAACCGCAGCCGCAAGAAGTCCCTGCTCCGGCGCCGGCCGAGCCGGAGATCGTCCCGTCACGGCCGGAAAAGCAGCCGGAGCCGGCCCCGGTCGAAGTGCCGACGCCTGTCGAGGTTCCAGCCGAAACACCAGCCCCGATCGAGGTGCCGACACCGGCGCCGTCCCCTCTTCAGCCGTCTTCAGAGGTCAGCGCAGCCCCTCATCCGCCTGCCGGCACCTTCTCCCCGTATAGAGACTGCGAGAAGGGGGCTAGCGGTGAAGTTGCGCCTCCTCTTGCAAACATCGAAGACGAAGCCTCAACGCTGACGCCCCCCTCTCCCCGTCCTTCACGGGGGGAGGGGAGGGGGGAGGG
>NZ_RZTF01000634.1:0-2271 GCF_004023175.1 Mesorhizobium sp. M7A.F.Ca.MR.362.00.0.0 | reverse complement strand
CGCCAACAGGCCGATGCCGGCCCCAAGCACACAGACGCCGCTCCAGCCCATTGCACCATAAGCCATGGTCGAGGCGATCGAGCCCAGGGCGCTGCCGACCGAGTAGAAGATCATGTAGCCGCCAACCAGGCGGCTGCGCGCATCCGGGCGGCGGGCGAAGATCAAGCTCTGGTTGGTGACGTGGACGGCCTGGATCGCCAGATCCAGCATGACTATGCCGGCGACGAGCAGCCACAGAGACATGCCCATGAAGGCGATCGGCAGCCAGGCCGCCATCATCAGCAGTAGGCCGAGTCCGGTGACCAACTGGCCGCGGCCGCGATCGACGAGGCCGCCGGTCCAGCGCGCACCGAGCGCGCCGGCGACGCCCGCAAGGCCGAAAAGCCCGATCTCGGTATGCGAAAGTGAAAATGGCGCAGCACTCAACGGCAGCACCAGCGGCGCCCACAGCACGTTGAAGCTGGCGAAGATCAGCATGGCCAGCACCGCCCGCACGCGCAGCAGCGGCTCCTGTACGAACAGCAGCAGCACCGAAGCGAGCAGGCGCGGATAGGATGTGCGTGGCCGCTCCGCCTCGTGGCGCGGCAGGATCAGGTAGAGAACCATCGCCATGACGAGCGTCAACATGGCCGAGACAAGATAAACCCAGCGCCAGCCGGCGAAATCGGCGACGACGCCCGAAGCAAAGCGGGCGAGCAGGATGCCGAGGATGACGCCGCTGGTGACGGTGCCGACCGCCCGCCCCCGCTGCGACGCTACGGCGAGGTCGGCAGCGAAGGCGACCAGCACCTGCACCACCACCGCAAGCAGCCCGACCACCGCCAGGCTCGCCAGCAGCATCGCCGCATTGGGCGCGACCCCGACCGCCACCAGCGCTACGGCAGACAGAATCGCCTGCCCTGCAATCAGCTTGCGGCGATCGAACAGGTCGCCCAGCGGCACGATGAAGAACAGGCCGAGCCCATAGCCGATCTGCGTTACCGTCACCACGATGCCAACCGAGGCCGGCGCGATAGCAAAATCATGCGCCATGGCGTCGAGCAGCGGATGGGCGAAATAGACATTGGCAACGCTCAGGCCGCAGGCGATGGCGAAGATCAGCGCGGTCAATCGTGACAATCCCGCAGGTGGCGGCGCCACCCGAGGCGGCCCATCGGATTGCTCGAGGCTTGTTGCACCGCTGTTCACCACCTGCATGTTCATGTCTGCTCTCTCCATAAAAGGTTTCAATTTGAAACCTCTTGCTGGATAGGCAGAACAGTTTTATGTTGCAACCGAAAATCGAATGCTGGACCAACGACTGCCATGGTGAAACGAACGAGCCACCACGAAGCGGATTGCCTCATAGCGCGACCACTGGACGCGATTGGCGACTGGTGGTCGCTGCTCATCGTGCGTGACGCGTTCGACGGCTTGCGGCGCTTCGGCGAATTCCAGAAGAGCCTCGGCGTCGCCAAGAACATCCTATCGTCGCGGCTGCGCAATCTCGTCGCGCATGGCATCCTCGAAACGGTCCCGGCACCCGACGGCAGCGCGCACCATGAATATGTGCTGACGCAAAAGGGACGCGGCCTGTTCTATGTCCTGGTTGCCCTGCGGCAATGGGGCGAGACCTACTTCGCCGGACCGGGCGAACCCTATACCTTCATGGTCGACAATCTCACCGGCCGGCCGATCAAGCGCCTGGAAGTCCATGCCGAGGACGGGCGGCAGCTTGCCCCCGGCGAAACCCGGCTTGCCGACTTTCGCAACCGCGAAACCGGCTGAGAGCTGCTGCCTGCCAACAGGCGTGGCGGAATCGATTTCCGCTCGACCAGACAGGGAATCGGCTATCGTTTCCTGCAGCACAGAGGGTGGAGTGACCGATGAAAGCCGTCGTCTTCGAGAAATTCGGCGAAGCGCCGACGATCCAGACCGTTCCCGATCCGAAGCCGGCAGCCGATGGCGTCGTCATCAAGGTCGAAGCGACCGGTCTGTGCCGCAGCGACTGGCATGGCTGGATGGGTCATGACGATGGCATCACGCTGCCGCATGTACCGGGCCACGAACTGGCCGGTATCGTCGTCGCCGCCGGCAAGCAGGTCACCCGCTGGAAGGCCGGCGAGCGCGTCACCGTGCCGTTCGCCGTCGGCTGCGGCCGCTGCTTCGAGTGCAATTCGGGCAATCACCAGGTCTGCGAGCATCAGACCCAACCCGGCTTCACCGGCTGGGGTTCGTTCGCCGAATATGTCGCCATCGAACACGCCGACACCAACCTAGTGCGCTTACCCG
>NZ_RZTF01000633.1:225-2272 GCF_004023175.1 Mesorhizobium sp. M7A.F.Ca.MR.362.00.0.0 | reverse complement strand
TCTTCATCGAGCCGATCTCGGCGGTGATCGCGCTGCCGGAGCGGCCGGCGATCATGATCGCCGTCATCAGCACGCCGAGTTCGCGCAGGATCAGCACGCCGACCAGGTCGACGACGAAGATATCGGCGCCGAAATAGCTGAGCTGATAGGCGCCTTGCTGGGCAACGATGGCGCCGACGATCGCCGACATCAGCACCACCACCGGAATGGCGCCGACGCCCATGCGGTCGATCTGGTTGAAAATCGCCGCCGGGTTGACGGCATGGCCACGGCCGAGCTTCATCTGCGCGCCACGGATGGTGGCGCCGAGGATGTTCATCGAGGCGAGAAAATCGTCGCGCATCTCGTAGACGCGGCGGCCGACCGCCTCAAGCGCGCGAATGACGATGTTGGGCGGCCGCGCCGGGCCGGATTCGGGTTCGCGCCGCACGGCCTCGCCGACAGCTTCGAGCAGGATCGAAGCGATCTCGCTCTGGCCTTGCATCTGGATCTCGACGCCCTTCTTCTCGAAGGCGCTGACCAGCCGGTCGATCAGCCAGGCGCCGGCGGTGTCCATCTTCTCGATCTTGGAAACATCGAGCGCCAAGGTTTTGAAGCCGCTTCGCTTTTCGATCTTGCGCATGTCGGCGTCGATGAGCGCGACGGTCCTTGTGGTCCAGATTCCGGAGAAAGCGCAGCCAAGAACGCCATCCTCCTCGCCGATCGCCACGCGCGGTTCGTGGTCAGCCTCCCCTGCGGTCGTGCCGCTTGCGTCGCGCTTGCCGATGGTCAACATGGCGTCCTGTTTAGCCTGACGGGTCTGACCTGTCGATTTGCCGACAACGCTTGTCGCACAGCAGGAGCAGAAAAATATGGCGCGTGTCATTTCGGTCGAGGCCGAGCGTTTTCCCATCGCCGGAACCTTCACCATTTCGCGAGGTTCCAAGACCGAAGCCGAGGTGATCTCCTGCACGATCGGCGAGGGCGGCCACCTCGGCCGCGGCGAATGCGTCCCCTACAAGCGCTATGGCGAGACCATGGAGGGCGTGCGCGACGCGATCGAGGCCATGCGCGGCCGGATCGCCGGTGGCATCAGCCGGACCGCCTTGCTCGATGCTATGCCGGCCGGAGCCGCCCGCAACGCCATAGACTGCGCCCTGTGGGACCTGGAGGCAAAGCTCAGCGGAACCTCGGTAGCAGTCGCGATAGGTGCTCTTCCCTTGCAGGCGCTCGAAACCGCCTACACGCTGTCGCTGGGCGAGCCGGAGGCGATGGCGGCGCAGGCTCGCGCCAATGCGGCGCGGCCGCTGCTCAAGGTCAAGATCGGCGGCGACAACGACATCGCCCGCATCCGCGCGGTCAGGCAGGCAGCGCCAGACAGCCGCATCATCCTCGACGCCAATGAGGGCTGGAGCGACGACAACATCGTTGCGAACCTCGCCTTTGCCGCCGAACAAGGCATCGCGCTGATCGAGCAGCCGCTGCCGGCCGGTCATGACGAAATCCTGCGCCATATCGCCCATCCCGTACCGATCTGCGCCGATGAAAGCGTGCACGAGGCTGAGAATCTCGAAGCGCTTGTCGGTCTCTACGATGCCGTCAACATCAAGCTCGACAAGTCGGGGGGCCTGACTGCGGCACTGGTGCTGCGCGATCGCGCCCGCGAACTCGGTTTCGGCGTGATGGTCGGCTGCATGGTCGGCACGTCATTGGCGATGGCGCCAGCGGTGCTGCTTGCCCAGCATGCCGATTTCGTCGACCTCGACGGTCCGCTGCTGCTTGCCCGCGACCGGGTACCGGGCCTTGTCTACCAGGGATCGATGGTGTCACCGCCCGATGTGGCGCTGTGGGGCTGAGCGCGCTGCAAGGCCGATCAGCACGAGGCCGATCAAGGCGATCGGGATCATGGCAAAGAAGCCGTCCACGCCGAGATGGTCGTAGAGCGGGCCGGACGCCAGCGTCACCACCGCCATGAAGAAGCCGTTGGAGAAATAGGCAATGCCTTGCGCGGCACCTGTCCGCTCCTCGGAGACGGTTTCGCCGATCATCTTCTGCAGGCCGATCAGCC
>NZ_RZTF01000633.1:0-215 GCF_004023175.1 Mesorhizobium sp. M7A.F.Ca.MR.362.00.0.0 | reverse complement strand
GCCCAAGCGCCACCGAGACCGAGTGCAGCGACTGGACACCGAAGAAACCGGGAATGCCGAGGCCGAGCGGCCAGACCAGCGGAAAGGCGATCCAGCGCACGATGGAGCCGATCGCCGCCATCACCATGATCGACACGACGGAGAACCGGTCAAAAAAGCGGGTGAACATCATGAACATGCAGACTTCCGACACCACGCCCCAAGCCCATAAGCTG
>NZ_RZTF01000632.1:0-2274 GCF_004023175.1 Mesorhizobium sp. M7A.F.Ca.MR.362.00.0.0 | reverse complement strand
CGGCTATGCTGAGCTCGAAACGATCTATCGCCAGCGCGAGGACTGGATGCGTAAGGCCTCCCTCGATCTGGCGCGCGGCCGTGTCGACCAGGCGCTTGCCGCTTATCGCTCGCAGGGCAGGGTGCTCGGTTCGGAGCTGAAGGCTGAGGCTGTCGAGAACCTGGTCGCCGATTGGAACCGCGACTACGATCCGGCGAAGTCCACGCTGATTCTCGCGCATCTGCGCCGCGACGTGCGCATGCTCAACGAGCTCGCGCGCAAGAAGCTGGTTGAGCGCAGCATCCTCAGTGCGGGCCACGGTTTCAGGACCGCCGACGGCATCCGCCATTTCGGAGCCGGCGACCAGATCGTCTTCCTGAAAAACGAGGGCTCGCTCGGCGTGAAGAACGGCATGATCGGCCGCGTCGTCGAAGCCGCGCCGAACCGTATCGTGGTCATGGTCGGGGAGGGCGATCAGCGCCGCCAGGTGACGGTCGAGCAGCGTTTCTACAACAACCTTGACCATGGCTATGCCACCACCATTCACAAGTCCCAGGGTGCCACCGTCGATCGGGTGAAGGTGCTCGCCTCCCTGTCGCTCGATCGCCATTTGACCTATGTCGCGATGTCCCGTCACCGCGAGGATCTGCACCTCTATTATGGCCGCCGCTCCTTCGCCTTCAATGGCGGTCTGTCGAAAATCCTGTCGCGTCGGAACGCTAAGGAAACCACTCTCGATTACGATCGCGGCACGCTCTACCGCCAGGCGCTTCGCTTCGCCGAGAACCGCGGCCTCCACATTGTCCAGGTCGCCCGAACGATGCTGCGTGACCGGCTTGACTGGACGCTGCGCCAGGGATCGAGGCTCGCCGATCTGGCGATCCGCCTTCGTGCGGCCGGCGAGCGCCTCGGCCTGCTGCAAACTCCGACAATGCGAACGAAAAAGGAGTCCCGCCCGATGGTTGCCGGCGTGAAGCTGTTCCCGATACCCTTAAGCGACGCCGTCGAGCAGAAGCTCGCGGACGATCCCGCCCTCAAGAAACAGTGGGAGGAGGTCTCGACGCGATTCCGTTACGTCTTCGCCGATCCCGAGACCGCCTTCCGGACGATGAACTTCGACGCGGTCCTTGCCGACAGACAAGCGGCATCGCAGACGCTTCAGAAACTCACTATAAATCCGGTATCGATCGGCTCGCTCAACGGCAAGACCGGTCTTCTCGCCAGCAAAGCCGACCGCGAAGCCCGCCGCGTCGCCGACGTCAACGTGCCGGCGCTGAAGCACGACATCGAGCGCTATCTTCAGATGCGTGAGAGCGCCCTGCAGCGGATCGAGGGCGAGGAGAAGACGCTGCGGCAGCGTGTGTCGATCGACATTCCGGCGCTGTCGCCTGCCGCGCGGAGCGTGCTGGAACGGGTGCGCGACGCGATCGACCGCAACGATCTTCCCGCAGCCCTGGGATACGTGCTCAGCAATCGCGAGGCCAAACTCGAGGTGGACGGATTCAACAAGGCGGTGGCGGAAACGGTTCGGCGAACGCACGCTGCTGACCAACGCCGCGCGCAATCCGGCAGGTCAGCTCTTCGACAAGCTCGCCGAAGGGCTCCAGCCCCAGGAAAAGGAACGGCTGAAGGAGGCATGGCCGGTGATGCGAACCGCGCAGCAGCTCGCGGCACGCGAGCGCACTGCCGCAACGCTGAAGCAGGCCGACGACTTGGCGCTCTCGCAGCGCCAGACCCCGGTGATGAAGCAATGACGGGGCGCGGTGTCACGGTGTTCCTTGCCGCGACCGGCAGCGTCGTCGGTGCTCTTGCAGTGATCGGTTTTATCGGCGGCTTTCGACTGAATCTCACGCCGAGCGAGCCGCTCGGTATCTGGCGCATCGAGACGCTTCATCGACCCGCCATTGTCGGGGATCTCGTGTTCATCTGCCCTCCGGCCGAGGCGCAGTTCGAGAAAGCACGGCAGCGCGGTTATCTCCGGCGCGGCGTCTGCGCCGGCGGCTTTGCCCCGCTCATCAAGAGTGTCGCAGCACTCCCCGGCCAGCGCGTCGACATCGACAAGGATGTCGAGATCGACGGCGAGGTGCTTGGCTCGTCCCGGGTCCGCAAGACGGACGGGGAGGGCCGGGCGGTCGATCCCTATCCCGGAGGCACCGTGCCGCCGGGCCATCTCTATCTCCACTCATCCTTTGCGAGCTCCTATGACTCCCGATATTTTGGACCGGTACCGGATAGCGGCCTTCTCGGCCTCGCCCGGCCGGTCGTCTCCTTCGATCCGTAACCGCTGGCGTGGGC
>NZ_RZTF01000631.1:0-2283 GCF_004023175.1 Mesorhizobium sp. M7A.F.Ca.MR.362.00.0.0 | reverse complement strand
GCATTCAGCGGGCGTATGATACCGCATTTTACCCACTACAAGCGCATCGCGATGGTGGGCGTCGTCTTCAGCATGCTGTGCCTCTGCCTGCTGGCCGTCGTCGCAGGATATGCAACGCTGCTGGAGGTAGAGGTCTTGACGATCTGCATCGGGTTTGGAACCGGAACGACGTTTCCGGTCACCACCGTGTCGGTCCAGAACGCCGTCGATCGCGTGCATCTTGGCGTCGCGACGGGCGTGCTGACATTCCTGCGTTCGCTTGGCAGTGCGCTTGGTGTCGCGATGCTCGGCGCGGTCGCTCTGGGCTACGGCTTGCCATTTGCCGGTGAAGGCGTGCGGATCGTGGGCCATAGCGCGACGGTCGAGCCGTTCGTGATGATCTTTGCCGTCGCCGCCGTTACATTGCTGCTGGGGCTGATCACGCTGACGCTGATGCCCGAAAAGGAGCTTCGCGGTTACGCCGACAATGCGGCGCCCATCCTCGCCGAGTAAGCTTCAGCCGGAGACGCCGAGCTTCTTCTGCAGGCTGGTCGATGAGGTCGTGTACTGGAAAACGATGCGCTCGCCGGGGCTGATGATGCGCTTGGCGGCCTGCGCCATCAGCGCCACTTCGTGGAAGCCAGACAGGATCAGCTTCAGCTTGCCCGGATACCAGTTGATGTCGCCGATCGCGAAGATACCGGGCACCGATGTCTGGAACTTCTCGGTATCGACCGGAATAAGGTTCTCGTGAAGGTTGAGACCCCACTCCGCGATCGGTCCGAGCTTCATGGTCAGGCCGAAGAACGGCAGCATGCGCGTGCAAGGCACCTCGACATCGCCGTCAGGTCCCTTGATGGTGGCCGATGACAGTTGGCCGTCGGCACCGGTCAATCCGGTCACCTGCCCGACCTGGAACTCCAGCTGCCTCATCTCCTGCATGGCATACATCTTGTTGACGCTGTCGGGGGCGGCACGGAACTCGGGCCGCCGGTGCACCAGCGTCACGCTCTTTGCCACCGGCTGCAGGTTCAGCGCCGAGTCGCCGCCGCCGACAATAACGAGGTCATGGCCGCGAAAATCCTCCATCCGGCGCACCGAATAGAAGACACTCTTGCCTTCATAGGGCTCTATGCCGGGGATCGGCGGACGCTTGGGCTGGAAGGAGCCGCCGCCGGCGGCAATCACCACCACCTTGGCCTCGAACACCTCGTTTTCGTCGGTGGTGACGCGAAAACTGCCGTCCTCCAGTTTTTCCAGGCTGGAAACCATTCGGTTGTAGCTGAAATCAGGCTTGAACGGCGCGATCTGCTCGAGCAATTTGTCGACCAGCCCCTGCGCCGAGATCGAAGGCCAGCCTGGAATGTCGTAGATCGGCTTTTCCGGATAGAGCTCCGCGCACTGGCCGCCCGGCCGATCGAGAATGTCGATCAGGTGGCATTTCATGTCGAACAGGCCGAGCTCGAACACGGCAAACAGGCCAACCGGTCCTGCCCCGACAATAAGCACGTCTGTCCTGATAATGTCGGTCATGCCTGTGCCTCGCTGCGCATGACCCCGAAAATCGGATCGATTTTCGGAAAGGATCATGCGCAAATAAAAGTGCTACAGCGTCCTTTGCGCGTCCAAGAGGACGCGCGGCGCTGTAGTGAAACAGCAGGACACTGCATGACCATCGCTCCGCTGCCAAGCCGCAGCGGGAAAAATCAGTTGGCAAAGATACTGCGCTTATCCCTGACGGGCAGGCACCCGCACAATGAGACCGTCGAGCGCGTCTCGCACCTTGATCTGGCACGACAGCCGTGAGTTAGGCTGGACGTCGTAAGCGAAGTCCAGCATGTCCTCTTCCATCGCTTCCGGCTCGCCGACTTCAGCCGTCCAGGCTTCGTCGACATAGACGTGACAGGTGGCACAGGCGCAGGCGCCGCCGCATTCGGCTTCGATCCCGGGCACGGCGTTGCGGATCGCGTTCTCCATGACCGTAGAGCCGTTCTCGGCGTCCATGTCGAAATGCGTGCCGTCATGGGCAATGAAAGTCAGCTTGGTCATTTGTCACCTGAAGGGAGTTCCAGCCGAGATAATCACTCCGGCTGACAAGTCAACTGCCGCATGAAAGCGCCGCCCGATGACGTTTTTCCGCAAATCGGGTTCAGCGCGGATTCAGCGGTTGATGGCGGCGATGAAATCGCGCACTTCGTCGATCAGCATGCCAAGCCGTTTGAGCGTCTGGCCGTCTTCCGGCCGGTGCTCGATCTCGGTGGCGCAATCGGCGATGGCAAAGGCGCCGACGCCCCGTGCCGAACC